>NZ_JBWXVA010000009.1:0-3258 GCF_059901235.1 Fructilactobacillus sp. X3R2C1 | reverse complement strand
ACTTTGTTCTTTGAAAACTAGATAATATTATTTTCTGTATTAATTATATTTTAATTATAATTTTAACCGAGAAATAACCACTACGTTATTTGAGTTTTTTAAAATAGTTTAAATCGCAAATACTCAATAACTTACATCACGAAGTGATGCAGGTTAAGTTATTAAGGGCGCATGGTGAATGCCTTGGTACTAGGAGCCGATGAAGGACGGAACTAACACCGATATGCTTCGGGGAGCTGTACGTAAGCTTTGATCCGGAGATTTCCGAATGGGGAAACCCAATCATCTTAGTCGATGATTGCACGACAGTGAATTCATAGCTGCCGTGCGGTAGACGCGGGGAACTGAAACATCTAAGTACCCGCAGGAGTAGAAAAAAATTTCGATTCCCTCAGTAGCGGCGAGCGAACGGGGAACAGCCCAAACCGATCAGTTTACTGGTCGGGGTTGTAGGACTGAACATTTGAGTTACAAAAGAATCTGATAGTCGAATCAGTTGGAAAGCTGAGCCATAGATGGTGATAGCCCAGTAGACGAAATCAGGTTCCCTCAGTTCAGGATCCTGAGTACGGCGACACACGTGAAACGTCGTCGGAAGCCGGGAGGACCATCTCCCAAGGCTAAATACTACCTAGTGACCGATAGTGAACCAGTACCGTGAGGGAAAGGTGAAAAGCACCCCGGAAGGGGAGTGAAATAGTTCCTGCAACCATGTGCCTACAAGCAGTTAGAGCCCGTTTAAGGGTGATAGCGTGCCTCTTGTAGAATGAACCGGCGAGTTATAGTTGCATGCAAGGTTAAGTTGAAAAAGCGGAGCCGAAGCGAAAGCGAGTCTGAATAGGGCGTTGAAGTATGTTGCCATAGACCCGAAACCAGGTGATCTATCCATGTCCAGGATGAAAGTGCGGTAATACGCACCGGAGGTCCGAACCCGTGTACGTTGAAAAGTGCTGGGATGAGGTGTGGATAGCGGTGAAATTCCAAACGAACTTGGAGATAGCTGGTTCTCTCCGAAATAGCTTTAGGGTTAGCCTCGGAGTTTAGAATCATGGAGGTAGAGCCACTGTTTGGACAAGGGGTCCGTCTTGGATTACTAAGTTCAGATAAACTCCGAATACCATTGATTTATATCCGGGAGTCAGACGATGAGTGATAAGATCCATCGTCGAAAGGGGAACAGCCCAGACCGCCAGTTAAGGTCCCTAAATATATGCTAAGTGGAAAAGGCAGTGGAGTTGCATAGACAACTAGGATGTTGGCTCAGAAGCAGCCACCATTTAAAGAGTGCGTAATAGCTCACTAGTCGAGTGATTCTGCGCCGAAAATTTACCGGGGCTAAGCATATTACCGAGACTGCGGACGCGACTTTGTCGCGTGATAGGAGAGCGTTCTAAGGGCAATGAAGCTAGACCGTAAGGACTAGTGGAGCGCTTAGAAGTGAGAATGCCGGTATGAGTAGCGAAAAATCAGTGAGAATCTGATTCACCGAATGACTAAGGTTTCCTGGGGAAGGCTCGTCCACCCAGGGTTAGTCGGGACCTAAGTCGAGGCCGAGAGGCGTAGACGATGGATAACAGGTTGAGATTCCTGTACTAGTTATTAACGTTTGAGTGATGGAGGAACGCAGAAGGCTAAGTTGTGCATCCTGATGGAGATGGATGTTCAAGTCGTAAGTCAGGTCAAGAGAGAAATGCTTTTGATCGAGTTGACAAGCGACGATGAGGACCGAAATTATAGTAGGGAAGTAACTGATGTCACGCTGCCGAGAAAAGCTTCTAGCGAGTTAATAACTACCCGTACCGCAAACCGACACAGGTAGTCGAGGAGAGTATCCTCAGGTGAGCGAGAGAACTCTCGTTAAGGAACTCGGCAAAATGACCCCGTAACTTCGGAAGAAGGGGTGCTGTCCTGACGGACAGCCGCAGTGAAGAGGCCCAGACGACTGTTTATCAAAAACACAGGTTTCTGCAAAATCGTAAGATGACGTATAGGGGCTGACGCCTGCCCGGTGCTGGAAGGTTAAGTGGAAGAGTTAGCTTCGGCGAAGCTCCGAAATGAAGCCCCAGTAAACGGCGGCCGTAACTATAACGGTCCTAAGGTAGCGAAATTCCTTGTCGGGTAAGTTCCGACCCGCACGAAAGGCGTAACGATCTGGGCACTGTCTCAACGAGAGACTCGGTGAAATTAAGATACCTGTGAAGAAGCAGGTTACCCGCGACAGGACGGAAAGACCCCATGGAGCTTTACTGTAGCTTGATATTGGGTGTTTGCACAGCTTGTACAGGATAGGTAGGAGCCATTGAAACCGGAGCGCTAGCTTCGGCGGAGGCGTCATTGGGATACTACCCTTGCTATGTGAACACTCTAACCCTGAGCACTCAACGTGCTCGGAGACAGTGTCTGGTTGGCAGTTTGACTGGGGCGGTCGCCTCCTAAATAGTAACGGAGGCGCCCAAAGGTTCCCTCAGAATGGTTGGAAATCATTCAAAGAGTGTAAAGGCAGAAGGGAGCTTGACTGCGAGACATACAGGTCGAGCAGGGACGAAAGTCGGGCTTAGTGATCCGGTGGTACCATATGGAAGGGCCATCGCTCAACGGATAAAAGCTACCCTGGGGATAACAGGCTTATCTCCCCCAAGAGTTCACATCGACGGGGAGGTTTGGCACCTCGATGTCGGCTCATCGCATCCTGGGGCTGTAGTTGGTCCCAAGGGTTGGGCTGTTCGCCCATTAAAGCGGTACGCGAGCTGGGTTCAGAACGTCGTGAGACAGTTCGGTCCCTATCCGTCGCGGGCGCAGGAAATTTGAGAGGAGCTATCCCTAGTACGAGAGGACCGGGATGGACATACCGCTGGTGTACCAGTTGCGCCGCCAGGCGCACAGCTGGGTAGCTATGTATGGATGAGATAAACGCTGAAAGCATCTAAGTGTGAAACTCGCCTCGAGATGAGATTTCCCATTCCTTTATGGAAGTAAGACCCCTGAAAGATGATCAGGTAGATAGGTTAGAAGTGGAAGCGTAGTGATACGTGAAGCGGACTAATACTAATCGGTCGAGGACTTAACCAAGCAAAAAGAAGTGGAAGTTAATCGGGCAGAGAAGATATTATCTAGTTTTGAGAGAACGAAGTTCTTTCTAAGTGTGGTGGCGAAAGCCTGAAGGATACACCTGTTCCCATGCCGAACACAGAAGTTAAGCTTCAGCACGCCAAGAGTAGTTGGGGGATCGCCCCCTGCAAGGGTAGGACGTTGCCACGC
>NZ_JBWXVA010000094.1:0-230 GCF_059901235.1 Fructilactobacillus sp. X3R2C1 | reverse complement strand
AACGGCAGGCTGTGGCAGCCGTCATGCGGCAGGCGTTCGCGCTGCCAGGCACGGTCCATCACCTGCAGGAAGCTGCCGGCGTGGACCGCATCGTGCTGGTCGCGCACCCGGCCATCGGCATCCAGCCGCAGACAATCGCCCTGCGCGGCCAGCAGCAGGCTCCAGCGGCCCTGGGCGGTGCCCGAGGCGGTGGACTCCATCAGCAGCGGGAAGCGCGCCGGGTCGTGCTG
>NZ_JBWXVA010000093.1:0-230 GCF_059901235.1 Fructilactobacillus sp. X3R2C1 | reverse complement strand
AGTTGGGCGCCACCTGCGATGCGTTCGATAACTCAGAAGATGCCTTGATTCACTTGATGGGACTCAATAGCGACTGCTCGTTGATCGTTGTCGACCACGGTGTTCCGGGAAGCATCAAAGGTATGGAGTTCATCTCCATGGCACACGAAAGGTGGCCTGGGCTACCCGCCATTCTGACCTCGGGCTATCAGCTGGATGCTTCTCAGGTCACACCACCGGTTACCTACCTC
>NZ_JBWXVA010000092.1:0-233 GCF_059901235.1 Fructilactobacillus sp. X3R2C1 | reverse complement strand
AAGAAAAGCCGCGCATAAGCGGCTTTTTTGCGTTAGATTCGAAACTACCAAACGGCTAAATGGTTACTTTGCTCCAAACTATTGTAAATACAACGATCCATTACGAAGGATTGCTTGAAAGCAATATTCACGTCATACATATATACTAAAGGTAACTAGTCCAATCATGTGAGGAGGTTCGGTTGAAGTGAGGAAAATAATGCAGTTCCCGCTCGTATGGATGTTTACAGGTG
>NZ_JBWXVA010000091.1:0-234 GCF_059901235.1 Fructilactobacillus sp. X3R2C1 | reverse complement strand
CTCCATGGCATCCAGCCTGGATCAAACGACCATCAGCAAGGTGGAGAGCGGTAAGCATTCTGTGACCTTGGATGTAGGCCAAAAATTGGCTGCTGCGCTTGATCTTGAACTCACCGCGCTGATTGCTCTGGCCGTTTCTCGCGACAGCAATCGCACGCCTCGGGAAATACTTCTCACCTCGCTGGCCCAGCTCGAAGCCCTCGAATTGGCGGATACCAACCAGCCCTCAGAGCC
>NZ_JBWXVA010000090.1:0-235 GCF_059901235.1 Fructilactobacillus sp. X3R2C1 | reverse complement strand
GCTTGCCACCGCCCGTGCCGGAAAAAGAGCCGGACGAGCTGCCGATCAAGCCAACCATGCCGCCGACGGTGGGCGACCCGCCGAGCCAGGAGCCACCGGTGAAGGCTAAAGGATAGACAAGGTTTTTATGCAGCATTGGCTGGTCTGTGGGCGGGTAAATCTGCCGAGAGGCCAGCCAAGCCAACGCATCAACCTGCAGATAGCGCCGAAATCTCCGCCACGCTGATCTCCCGCA
>NZ_JBWXVA010000089.1:0-236 GCF_059901235.1 Fructilactobacillus sp. X3R2C1 | reverse complement strand
CGTCAGTCCGGCTGTCGCTGGCTGGTGTGCGCCGATGCCTTCAAGGCGTCTGATTATCACGCCATGGTCCAGGAGCTGGTGCCAGAATTGGCCAGTACCACGCCCGGTGAACTGGCCAGTCCGCGCCTGCCTGAGTTGCGCGGCGTGATCAGCCTGGCCGCCAACCCGCCTGCCGGCTTCCTGCCTTGGCACGCATTGGCCGAGCGGGCAGGGCAGACATCGACCGATGCCTGTAC
>NZ_JBWXVA010000008.1:0-12959 GCF_059901235.1 Fructilactobacillus sp. X3R2C1 | reverse complement strand
AGTACGAGTGGTAGCCAAAGTATCTCAACTAGCAAGAGCAACAGTACTTCATTAAGTGACAGTGAATCAAATAGCACTTCAATGAGTGAAAGTAACTCAACTAAGAGTGATTCATTAAGCACGAGCGATAGTTTGAGTGAATCTACAAGTAAGAGCGACTCTGTTTCATTGAGTGATAGTGAATCGACCAGCACTTCAATTAGTGAAAGTGATTCCACTAAGAGTGATTCGTTAAGTACTAGCGACAGCCAGAGCACTTCAACTAGCAAGAGTGGCAGCACTTCATTAAGTGATAGTGAATCAACTAGTACTTCAGTGAGCGAAAGCAACTCAACCAAGAGTGATTCATTGAGCACAAGTGAGAGCTTAAGCGAATCAACTAGTAAGAGTGGATCTGTAAGTACTAGTGACAGTTTAAGCACATCCACAAGCAAGAGTGACTCATTAAGTACAAGCGACAGCTTAAGTGCTTCAACTAGTAAGAGTGGCAGTACTTCCTTAAGCGATAGTGAGTCTACTAGCACCTCAATGAGCGAAAGTAACTCCACCAAGAGTGACTCCATCAGCACTAGTGATAGTTTGAGTAACTCGACAAGTAAGAGTGACAGCTTAAGTCAATCTACTAGTCAGAGCGGGAGCACTTCCTTAAGTGGTAGCAAGTCAACCAGTACTTCGATGAGTGAAAGTAACTCGACTAAGAGCGATTCACTAAGTACTAGTGATAGTTCCTCAGTAAGTGGTAGTACTTCTACCAGTGATAGCCTGAGAAACTCGATGAGTACAAGCGCTTCGTTGAGTATGAGTGATAGCTTAAGTAACTCTATTAGCAAGAGTAACTCTACTTCATTGAGTGACAGTGAATCTACTAGTACGTCAATGAGCAACAGTACTTCAAATAGTATTAGCGACAGCGCTTCAGTAAGTACTAGCGGTAGTCAGAGCGTTTCAACTAGCAACAGTACTAGCGCTTCGTTGAGTACGAGTGACAGTCAGAGTATTTCCACTAGCGATAGCGCCAGCACATCATTGAGTACCAGCGACAGTCAAAGTACTTCTACTAGCAATAGTTCCTCAGTAAGTGGTAGTGAATCAACCAGTGATAGCCTGAGAAACTCCATGAGTACTAGTGCCTCATTAAGCACTAGCGACAGTGCTTCATTAAGTGGCAGTGAGTCTACTAGCACTTCGATGAGTAACAGTGCTTCGACAAGTACGAGTGATAGCCAGAGTATCTCCACTAGCAACAGTGATAGTGCTTCTGTAAGTAATAGCGACAGTCAAAGTGCTTCTACTAGCGATAGTTTCTCAGTAAGTGGTAGTTCATCTACCAGTGATAGCCTGAGAAACTCCATGAGTACTAGTGCTTCACTAAGCACTAGCGACAGTTTAAGCGACTCTACTAGTCAGAGTGGTAGTACTTCGTTGAGTGGCAGTGAATCTACTAGCACTTCAATGAGTAATAGCATTTCTACTATCAATAGCGTTAGTGCATCATTGAGTACAAGTGACAGTCAAAGCATCTCCACGAGCAATAGTGGTAGTGCATCATTGAGTACGAGTGGTAGTCAAAGTATCTCCACTAGCAATAGTAACAGTGCTTCTGTAAGTACCAGCGACAGTCAAAGTATCTCTACAAGCAATAGTGATAGTGCTTCATTGAGTACGAGTGACAGTCAAAGCGTTTCAACTAGCGACAGCAGCAGCGCATCATTGAGTACCAGTGACAGTCAGAGTATTTCCACTAGCGATAGCGCCAGCACATCATTGAGTATCAGCAATAGTCAAAGTATCTCCACTAGCAATAGTATTAGCGCTTCTGTAAGTACTAGTGATAGTGCCTCATTGAGTACTAGTGACAGTGAATCAATTAGTACCAGTAACAGTTCCTCAGTAAGTGGCAGTGAATCTACCAGTGATAGCCTGAGAAACTCCATGAGTACAAGTGGATCAACGAGCGATAGCCTATCAACAAGTGCCAGCACTTCAACTAGTACTTCGATGAGCACAAATCATTCCGAAAGTACCAGTGCTAGTTCCTCAGTAAGTGGTTCTCAATCCATCAGCGACAGCTTATCAACAAGTGCGAGTGGTTCAACTAGTACTTCGATGAGTGAAAACAACTCGGCAAGTACCAGCGCCAGCGCTTCGGTAAGTGGTAGTCAATCGACGAGTGATAGCCTATCAACAAGTGCCAGCACTTCAACTAGTACTTCGATGAGTGAAAACCACTCGGCAAGTACCAGTGCTAGTTCATCAATGAGCGGCAGTCAATCCACCAGTGATAGCCTATCAACAAGCGCCAGTGGTTCAACTAGTACTTCGATGAGCACAAATCATTCTGAAAGTACGAGTGCCAGTGCCTCGGTAAGTGGTTCTCAATCAACGAGCGATAGCCTATCTACTAGTGCGAGTGGTTCGATGAGTACTTCAATGAGCACAAATCACTCCGAAAGTACGAGTGCCAGCGCCTCAATGAGTGGTAGTCAATCGACAAGCGACAGCCTATCAACAAGTGCGAGTGGTTCAACTAGTACTTCGATGAGCACAAATCATTCCGAAAGTACGAGTGCCAGCGCCTCAATGAGCGGTTCTCAATCCACTAGTGATAGTTTATCAACCAGTGCAAGTGGTTCGATGAGTACTTCGATGAGTGAAAACAACTCGGCAAGTACGAGCGCCAGCGCTTCGGTAAGTGGTAGTCAATCGACGAGTGATAGCTTATCAACCAGTGCAAGTGACTCGATGAGTACTTCAATGAGCACAAATCATTCCGAAAGTACGAGTGCTAGTTCATCAGTAAGCGGCAGTCAATCTACCAGTGATAGCTTATCCACTAGTGCCAGTGGTTCGATGAGTACTTCAATGAGCGACAACCATTCTACAAGTACGAGTGCTAGTGCTTCATTGAGTAGCAGTCAATCCACCAGCGATAGCTTATCGACAAGCGCTAGTGGCTCGATGAGCACTTCAATGAGTACAAATCATTCGGCAAGCACGAGTGCCAGTGAATCAACTAGCACTTCAATGAGTGATGTCAACTCGGCAAGTACAAGTGCCAGTTCCTCATTAAGTGGCAGTGAATCGACGAGCGATAGTCTGTCTATAAACACTAACGGTTCAACCAGCACTTCGATGAGTGACAACCATTCAACGAATACCTTAGAAGACAACGGTAATGCTACTAATAATCACGGTAACAAGGGTGAAAATACTGCGAAGAAGAATAATAAAGCAGACAAATTACCTCAAACCGGACAAAGTAACAATGACCTAGTAACTGCTGCAGGTGTCATTGAACTCGCAATGGTTGGACTTTGGGGAATTCTTAACGGACTTAAGAGACGCAAGAAGAACCAATAAGCAATTTAACTAGATGTTAAAACCATAAAAAGGGTTTTAGTATCTGTTAACATTAAGCGATCAAATTCGAAATGAATTTGGTCGCTTTTTGTGTATGTAAGAAGACTAAAAAAGGGTCCCTGAAGTTTTTAACTTCAAGGACCTTTTATAATTATTTACTTTTGAAAACGTTTGGTTTCATATGCTGAATGACTCTATTATTCATTAACACGTACAGGATTACGATTTGAATCGGAGTTGCGATGATGTTTTTGACAATCCGGATTGGCAGGTAATAGAAAAACGACGTGTTGGACATGATTGAGATCCAGAGGGTGTTGAAAAAGACGTTAATCACTAACGTGACAATTACCATCGTGATCGTCAAGCGCACCCAACCAATTTTTTGGTGGTGATAAAAAGCAAAACTATATATCAGGGCGGCTAACACGGCGGTAAAAGTGTAACCAATGAAAAAGCCGTACCCATTAATAAATGATTGCAGAATATCTAAAATCACTGCCGAGATGGAGGCCCAGAATGGACCAAACCACCATGCGATAAATACAGCGGCAATAAAGCCAAATCCAATCTCCAGATAACTAGTCTGAAACTGAATCTTACCTAGTACAATCTTGATGGCCATCAAAACCGCTAGATAGGTTAATCCCTTGGTGCTTAGGGGGAGCATCCCCCAATGTTCTAATTCTTTCTTCATACTGACATCTCCTTAATGGAGCTGCCACCAAAATTGGCATAAATTAAAGTGGCGAATGCGGACCAAGCACCGCAAACTGTTAGTTTTTCGTTCAGCGTTCACATTCCATTCCGCCGACACTTAACGCGCAAGGTCCTACTCCTAAATTTTTAGAACATTCTAAGTATACTCCTTTTAAGATAATTGTTTTGTTAAATATGGTCAGTCTGGGAATCGAACCCAGATTATCGAAGCCATCGCTGACCTACCATGACTAAGGTAAGAGAAAAAATAAGAAAATTGGTTTGATTAATAAGTAAGTATTAATCAAAGGTCCCTTTCCGATTAGTTCTCTTTGGAATTAACTACCTATGTATGATTTCTATTTATAAAAGCCCCGCCAGAGGAATGTACAAATCATATATATATTAAAGATCGTAATTAAACTTTTAAAATTTAAACATAATAAGTAGTTAAGTGCAGAGGGAAGAATCGAACTCCCGTTGTTAAAAGTTACCAGACTCCGCAATAATTTATTCATCTAAGATACTAACAGGAACCAATTATTAATTGAGATCATATGTAAAAATAATACATTATTTTAAAAGAAAATTAAACGTACTTTTAGTTCATAATGAGGTACTATGAACCGTAAGAAAAAGACTAGTGCCCGTCTGTAGGCGCTAGTCTCTGGAAATTAAATTGTGATTACAAAATTAAATTATTGAAAACTGATGATTTTAAAATCGTCGTCATCGGCAAAAATTTCAAAGTTAAAGACCTGACCTAAGTCGTAATGTTCGACGTGATAGGCAACGTTGTCGTCAATGGCGTTTTCAAGTTTGGAAAGATTAAGCGCGGAGATAAAACTGAGCGCATACTCTACTAACATGATTGGGTTGTCGATTAGGTCGTGGAACTGGCTCTCGTCGTCTGAGACCGTGGTGATGTTTCCTGAAAACTCGTCACCGATGGTGTTGACTCCGTTGTAGCACTTCTGTTTGAAGAATTGGTTGCGGATAAATCCTAGTCGGTTGGCCTCATCACGGTCTTTGACCTGGTCGGTTTGGACCTGAAAGTTATCATCTGTTTTGTTTAGTTGACTGTGATTTGGCACAAAGTCCCAAATTGAGCGTTTGTCTTTAAAGTTTGGTGTGACGTTGTATGGATTTAAGCGGATGATTTCACGATCGTTAAGTTCGCATACTGGTAGCGATGAGTACAGGCTTTCTTTTTGTTGTTTCTTGATATAGGCATCCTGATACATCAGGACGAGATCGATCACGTACTGGGCGTCTCTTAGTTCGTTTAGTTTCATGGTATTCCTCCTTTCTGTGCCACTCAATATAGCAGGATTAGAGCGTGAAAGTCTAATATGTTGTTTATAAATTAACATGAAGTGGAGCTGAAATGTTTTATGTAAATATGGTTACAAAGTGCTATTATAATAGTATTTATTAGAAAAGATGATTTAACAAAGCAAAAGCTATTTTTATTAAATAGTTAATGTTTGTTACTAAATTCACTATTTTACATCTTTTCTTAACCAATTAATTTTTGCGGGATTCTTTAACGAATCCAGCCGGAGGTTAAAATGAATATTCA
The DNA here is from genome assembly GCF_059901235.1 of Fructilactobacillus sp. X3R2C1. Lineage (NCBI taxonomy): Bacteria > Bacillati > Bacillota > Bacilli > Lactobacillales > Lactobacillaceae > Fructilactobacillus > Fructilactobacillus sp. X3R2C1. Next base: position 7,318 of record NZ_JBWXVA010000008.1, on the reverse strand, counting down.
TAAATTAATTGCCCTAACGGAACCGAGTTCACTTGTGTCAACCGTGATTCCCTTTTTATTGGGATTAATGTTTGTCAGCTATGATTACGGGGAAGTCGACGTTTTTAATTCTATTATTTTGTTACTAGCGTGTCTTTTAATCCAGTTGATGGCCAACTCGTTGGATAATCTGGCTGATTATCACTCCGCCTTTAAGACTTCGAAAAAAGCAGCCAAGAAGTTTCGGGAGCAGACTAATTCACTAGGGGTCAACAAGATTTCATTTAAGGCGGCAGTGATTACGACCATGATCTTTGCGTTTCTAACGGCCATCTTGGGCATTTATTTGCTCATTGAGACTACGATGTGGTTACTAGTGATTGGTGTAATTGGCTTTATTATTAGTTATTTGTATGCTAGCGGACCACTGCCCATCTCTCACACGCCCTTTGGTGAAATGGCATGTTCGATAACGATGGGAGTGGGGATTACTTACACCGTCATCATGGTAAACGTGCCGGTATCACAATTTAGTTGGCAACTGTTTTTAAATGGCCTTTTGGTGTCCACACTCGCTTTGTTTCCGCTTGCTAGTATCATGCTTGCCAATAACCTTTGTGACGTAAAGGAAGACATCCAGTTAAACCGTCATACCCTAGCGTCTTTCATCGGGAAAAAGTGGTCGTTAGTGGTTTTTACTGGCAATTATGTTGTGACTTATATCATGGTAATTGTAACCGTCTGGTTGCGGCTACTTCCGGTTAGTACGTTGCTGGTATTGTTCACGATTCCAGTAATTTATCGGCATGTGCGTAAATTTATCCATGTTCAGGACAAAAAACGGACGTTCATTCTTTCCGTCAAGAGTAGTTTTGCGATTTTACTAGCGCTGATTTTGGCAGCGTTCTGCCAGTTATTAATGGCTCTTTTTTAAATTAATCTCTATGAGTTGGAAAATGGATTCCACCTTTAAATTTGATGTCTCGACGTTAGCCTCGCTAGCGTCTTTTTTGACGGCAAAATTCCGCCATTTGCCGGGATGGCGCTGATTCTCATCCCACCTTATACTAGTTCCTGATACAAAGGCCTTTGGATCAAACTACTATAGGGAGATTCAATTTTATGAATAACGAGCAAGCAGCGTTTCGTTTCTTAATGGCAGGCGACCACGAGGTTGTTATTTTTGGCGTACTGAAACGTTTAGGAATCAGACCATTTTACGACCAATATCAGGACCTGGTATCAGAGGGACGCCTGGCATTTGTGAGTGCGTATCAACGCTATCCGGGTGATCCAACCGATGATAAGAGTCGATTAAATTTCATTTATCAGGGAGTTTACTGGCACCTTTTGGATCTATTAAAGAAGGAAACTAGGCAGAGTTCCAGAATTGACGTTGAAAATAGTACCGACCTGGATGTTATTTCCGATGGCGGCGAAGATGTCGAAACGCGCATCATGTTTGAAGAAGTCCTGAACCGATTGAACGAAAGGGAGCGCCAGCTGGTGATACGACGGTATCGCGGCCAGTCGATGACGGCAATTGCGAAAGAACTTCACGTTTCACGGAAGACCCTCTACCAGTGGCGCAGGCACATTATCAAAAAAGTCAATCTAGGTAACACATTGACTAGTTGATTCGTTTCTAGTAGGTGTAAGGGGTTGGCCAACTGCCTTAACAAAATAAACTGAAGAGGATGAAAAAAATGAAAAGAAATTGGATGAAGACTAGTGCAACATACACACTTGCAGGAGAGGGTCACGCTGACGCCAAACACACCTTTAACAACCTGGTGCAAAACGTTTCAGAGGACCAAATCAAGCAGTTCGGTGTGATTTTAGCGGAATTATCCGGTGACTCATTTAAAAAGGCAACGTTGAGTTCCACTGATACTTTGGATGCTGAATAATTAGGAGGATGAACATGAGAAATTTAGAATTAGTTTTTAAATCAGATCAAAACAAGGTCAAGACCATTAAGTTGAGTTACGCTTCAAGTACTCTAGGTGAAGAAGTGGTCAAGAACGCCATGGACCGGATTGCCAAACTCGAGATGTTTCAAAAGGACGGCGTGAACTTGTACAACACACCGGTTTGTGCCCGTTACGTGGAAATTAAGAAGTACCCGATCTACCAGGCACCGGTAGTCCCAGCTACCAAGTAAATTATGAGCTTAGAAAAGCGCTTCATTATATATGAAGTGCTTTTTTTGTGCGTTATAATCGGTTTAATGGATGAACAGATTCGAAAGGAGGAAGAGCATGAGTTTACGGTTTGTTTTAGCGCCAGATTCATTTAAGGACAGTATGTCAGCCAAACAAGTGGCAGGCGCGATGGCGGCGGGCATTATCAACGTTGATCCGTCGGCCCACATCGATAAAGTTCCAATGGCTGATGGTGGCGAAGGGACCGTTGACACGCTGGTTGACGCCACTCATGGAAGGAAGATTGACGTCACGGTTGATGGTCCGATTCCTGGTCAGAAGGTGGATTCATTCTTTGGAATGCTCGGTGACGGCAAGACCGCGGTCATCGAGATGGCGAAGGCCAGTGGACTGGAGTTAATTCCTGAAAACCGTCGTAATCCGATGATCACGACCACGCTTGGGACTGGTGAGTTGATTAGAGCTGCCTTAGATTTTGGCGCCCAAAAAATCATCATCGGAATCGGTGGCAGTGCGACTGTTGATGGTGGAGCCGGGATGGCAACGGCCCTTGGAGTTAAGTTCATGGACGAAAACGGAAAGGTCATTATTCCAAATGGATCCTCAATCGGTCGCATCTCCGACATTTCGGTGGCGGGACTCGATCATCGGATCGCCGAGACCGAATTTGTGGTGGCATCAGACGTAACTAATCCACTGGTTGGAAAGAACGGTGCAGCGCCGGTGTTCGGTCCCCAAAAAGGTGCCAATTCCAGTCAGGTCGTGCAACTGGACAATAATTTAAGAAGTTATGCGCACGTGATTAACGATAAATTAGGGATGGACGTTACAAGCGTTCCTAGCAGCGGTGCCGCTGGTGGTGTTGGTGCCGGACTGATGGTCTTTTTAAAGGCCAAGTTGCGTCCCGGCATTGAGATTGTGGAACAGACGGTCGGACTAGAAGAAAAGATTAAGCATGCCGACTGCGTTTTCACTGGTGAGGGCAGTATTGACGCTCAGACCAAGTTCGGTAAGGTGCCCTTTGGAGTCGCCAAGTTGGCCAAGAAATACCATAAACCGGTCTTTGTTGAGACGGGTCACATCGGTGAAGGAATTAGTGACCTGTACGATGCTGGAGTGTCGTCGGTGATTGACATCTTAGGCGGAGTGACGTCAATGGAGGAAGCCCTTAAAAGGGGACCCGAAAACATCGAACGTACCACCGAGAATATTATAAGAATTATCAAAGCCAGTTCGAAACTTTAGATTTTAAATAGAAATAAGGTAGAATAAGCGTATGTAGTAGTGGAGTACGTTTACGAAATGGCGGTAGGAAAATGAAAAAATTTTTTTGGAACCTTCTAATTGTGGTCCTGGTCGTTGTCGGGCTTGGTCTGGTCTTTAATTCTCAGATTACTTCATGGTGGGTTGGATACCAAGGCGGACAGAAGGCTAACAGTATCACCAAGCAGGAGGCTAAGCGTGGTAATCAACGTAAGGGCGATTATGATTTTAGTAACGTGAAGGCGGTCGACGAGAACGCCATTATGAAGAGTCAAAAGGCCAAACAGTCGCCCGCAATTGGCCGCATCAAGATTCCAGACTTAAACATTGATTTACCCATCTTTAAGGGGCTAAACGACGATGATCTAACGATTGGAGCCGGAACGATGAAGATGGACGAAAAGATGGGGGAGAAAAACTACGTCCTGGCGGGTCATCACATGAAGGACCCAAACGTGTTGTTTTCGCCGCTATCAAAAGCAAAGGTCGGACAGAAAATCTACCTTTCCAATCCTAGTAAGAAGTATACCTACAAGATTACCAGTAAGAAGATTGTCTCTGAAGATGACATCTCGGTGATTAATGATAATGGTAACCAAAAAGAAATCACGCTAGTCACGTGTGCTTCTGGAAATCCGGGTGAAACCAAACGGTTGATTGTGTCCGGTAAATTAATTAAATAGTTCAAAATAAAATACCGTGTCGTTATTAATCTAATAACGACACGGTATTTTTGTGTCGTGAGTTGATAATATCAGTTGTCTTGAAAGTATTCGCGAAGTTTCTTTTCAAAAGATTGGGGTGCCTCTGGGACTGGACTGGTAATCCACATCTCCAAAATAAAGAAAAAGGCCTGAGCCTGCAGATTCATAATCATATTTTTGGGAATCTTTTGTTTAACGTGAAAGTTGGGTGAGTTGTTCATAATGTTACTTTTATACTTTTTCAGTAAAAAAGCCATGAAAATCCCCTTGAGGCTTGGTTTGAGTAGGACACGAATCTGATCGCGATACTTATACACAAGCTCCGGTAGGCAATTAATCAAATTATTGACGTAGGTGTCGTCTGGATCACTTTCCTTATTAAATTCTTCGTCAATTTGATTGCATAATGTGGTTTGAATGTAAGTGATTAAATCATCAATGCTTTCGAAATTATTATAAAAGGACTTTCTTGATACGCCAGCCGAGTCTGTTAGTGATTTCACGTTAATATCAAAGATGCTTTTGTGACTAGCTTGAATTAGAAATTCGTTTGCGATTAAGTCCTTGGTTACATTGGTTGCCATATTTTTCTCCAGAATTTTGATATAAATCATTCTAAGAGAGTTACTCACTAGCGAGAGTTGTTTTAACTCTTTTGGATAATTAAGGCTTTTTACACATTAAGCGACCATTGAATGTGAATTGTATTATAGCAATTATAATATGATATCCTTTATAGCTTCCTGCATGAGTACCGATGTAAACTTTATAAATCAGTTTTTATGTACATCACAAGAAGTATTATTATTTTTGGACTCGATCGTACATAACAAATTAAATTTTTTTAAAGGTTTCACATACTTGTTCTAATGGAATTAATTTGATTAGCTGATCTACTAGTTACGTGGGTGCTAGTTGTGATTTCCATGAAACAAAAGTACTTATGTACTTTTTAACTTACTTCTTAGATTGAAAGTGAGTTTTGTTACTGCTTTTAAATATATAGTATTAATGTTACAAAAACATTACATTTTTTGGTGATTATTTACACATAATGAGTATTATGTGGGACCAGACACATGACGTTAGACTAAATAAAAGCTTATTATGACAGTATTTTACACACATTGTGTAAAATACAATTGTGTTCAATTCAATTTCAATTTGTGCAATAATTGCTTCAGGCTTAGTTAGCCGGTAAGTATAGATTAATTTGAAATTAGAAGGGCAGGTTTTTACTTATATGTTTAATCGTGATAGCAAAACACATTATAAGATGTATAAGGCTGGTAAACGATGGCTGTTCAGCGCCATTACAGTCACCATGTTTTCAGCCGGGATTTCAGGCGGAATCCTTATGTCTAACCAACATAATGTGAAAGCGGACGTTACTAACAACGCTCAGATGAATTCACAAAATAGTGATTCGTCTGATAGACAAGTAACAGTATCGCAAAATCAGACTACCAATGATCCGGCAGCTGAACAGAACGTCACCAAGAGTGATGACACAGCAAGTAACCAAAATGTTACTGCTGCTCAAGACACAACTAAGAATGATGACACTTCAGCTAAGCAAACCGATTCATCACAAAATCAGACAACCGATCAAAGCACCACTAAAAGTGATGACGCAACCAGTCAAAAAATCGATTCAACAAACTCTGATCAAAACATAACAAAAAACAATGACACCACATCAGATAAGCAAGCTGACGCTGATGCTGATGCCACTAAAAATGACAACACTACCAATCAAAAGGCCGATTCAGCAAAAGACCAAGCAACTGACCAAGACGCCAATAAGAGTGACGATGCTTCAAGTCAGAAGAATGATGCATCACAGGACCAGTCTTCTGATAAAAAAGCTGATGCCACTAAAAATGATGATGTGGCAAACAAGGAAGCTGATGCCTTAAAAGACCCATCAGCTGATCAAAAGTCTGACCAGGAGGCAGCTACAAGTGATAACACAGCAAATAAACAAGACGCTGCGGTAGCTGCTAACCAAAAGACTGATGATCAAGCACCAACCATGAAGCAAACAGCGGCAGCTTTGGCTACTAATGATCCCCAGAATCAGCTAAAGAATGCCACCACTGATCTTGCTGCTGAACCATTTAAGATCACTGTTAGTGATCCAGACTACAAGTCTTATGGTGTTCCTTGGGTTGATCCAAACTCCGATCACTTTACGTATGGTTTTGTCACTGTGAAAAATGCTGCCAATACTAACAAAGTAAAATGGATTGTTTGGTCAACTGATCGTACTGGTGATGGTATTGTTTATGTAAATGAAATTGACGCTGACGGGAACCTTCTTAAAACCTATGTTCTTAATCAAGACGGCGAAGTAGCTAACTCCGATTATATTAATGGAATACAGTATAAAAGATGGAGCAATAACTATAGTTCGATGGGATTTGAAGGCGATAATCCTGAACAGTATGTTTTCAGAAAAAACTGGTTCTATAATAACCCAGCCGGAGTGGATGCCAATCTTGGAGCTATGAATTCCTATACTCCAGATAAAGTTACTTCGACAGTTACGTGGACAAATAAGGACACTGGCGAAGTCATGGCTACCCATCAGTTCACTGGAATGGCGGGTCAGTCATATGATATTACCGGCATGCCACCAGAAATTCCCACCACTTATTACATTTCTACCGAGCCATCAAATGCTACAGGAACCATTTCAAGTTTTGGTGTGGTTGGGACTAAGTGGGTTTCACATCTGAAACAAGGTTACGAGGTAACCTATACTGAAACTGATGATCATGGTGGAATGAGTGTTCAATTAACGGATAAAGACGGAAACCTCGTTCCTGGTAGTGATGGTCAGACGACCTACCATATTGATGCTAGTTATAACTATGACCCAACAACTAAACAGTATTCATGGGATATTCCTGGATATGGAGTTGTGGTTCTTACCCCAATTTATGTTCCACAAACTCGTAAGATCGATTATCAAGTTGCTCAACTGGGAAAATTAGTTCCAGTTGATTCCAATGGCAATCCAATTGACAATGGATCCCATGATGTTCCATACGAAACGCAACCAGACGATCCTACTAAAGCACAACAACCTCAATTACCCAATATTCCTGGCATGATTCCAATGGACCCCCATGATCCAAGTCAACCATTAAAACCAGGTCCAGATGGGACTTATCCATACCCAATTACGGATCCAGGTTCAGA
>NZ_JBWXVA010000088.1:0-236 GCF_059901235.1 Fructilactobacillus sp. X3R2C1 | reverse complement strand
CCGATAAAATCACCCGTAGTCATTCCGGTGGTGCTTGCAACGGTTAATGCTGTAGCCGTAGCAATCGCCGCGTCTGCAGTGGTGTAAACGTAGTTCGTAAAAACGTGATCTGTACCAAACACGTACTTAGTTTGATCGGGGTTTAACGGAATCAAAGCTTCTGTTTGCGCCCAAACGTGGATCTGTTCGGTTTGCAAACTCATTAGAATATCGTTTAACGCTGACTCGCCCTGTAC
>NZ_JBWXVA010000087.1:0-237 GCF_059901235.1 Fructilactobacillus sp. X3R2C1 | reverse complement strand
GCCATGACCCCGGCGATCGTGGGCAATGACTCTGAACCCATTGGCGAGGAAAAATAACATCTGGGAATCCCAGTCATCAGCGCTGAGCGGCCAACCATGATGGAAATGGATTACCGGGGCGTCCTTCGGGCCCCAGTCTTTGTAGAAAATTTCGACCCCGTCTTTTGTCGTGACGTATCCCATGTTCTCGTCTCCTGCATTAGGTGGAGTTCGGTGGCATTTAGCGTACTCATCCGC
>NZ_JBWXVA010000086.1:0-237 GCF_059901235.1 Fructilactobacillus sp. X3R2C1 | reverse complement strand
CCCATATCCTTTCATAAACTCCTCTATTTCTTCTTTCCTATCCGTATAAAATGTAAGACTTTTTACAAGATAATAAATATCATAGTATGGATCAGATATCCCCGATGCTCCTACATCAATAAATGCTGCAATACGCCCCTTATGTATCATAACGTTTCCCGAACCATAATCACCATGCGTAAAAACCAGTTCTTCTGTCGACGCTTTATACATTTCCAAGAAATCCATCAATTGCTC
>NZ_JBWXVA010000085.1:0-238 GCF_059901235.1 Fructilactobacillus sp. X3R2C1 | reverse complement strand
GATCTGGCCCAGGTCCAGGGCGAAGAGGCCCGACAAAATCAGCAGGGCGCCCAGTATGAACAGCGGCACCGCAATCAGGTGCAGCACCAGATTGGCGGGGTGACGGTGGTTATTGTGATAGCCGCGCCATTGCCAGGCGGGCAGGTTGGGCAGGCGTTTGCTCATGGGCAATTCCTCTCGGTCATGCCCAAAGTCTAGTGCGGTTGCCGGGCGCAGGCCAATCGAGGCAGGCTATGGC
>NZ_JBWXVA010000084.1:0-238 GCF_059901235.1 Fructilactobacillus sp. X3R2C1 | reverse complement strand
ATCCAGCATCCATGCCGCCACCGGCAGGCACCACACTACCAGCCCAGCCTCGAAGCCCAGGCCGTGCACGAAGCGCCCACTGGCCTTCCAGTTGATGCGTTCGGTCTGCACCCAGCGGTCGATCAGCGCGTTGTAGACCATGTTCCAGAGCATGGCGATAACCGACAGGGTTACCGCCAAGGCACCCGCAGTCGCCAGCGACTTGCCCATCACCCAGGACAACAGCGGTGCACACAGC
>NZ_JBWXVA010000083.1:0-239 GCF_059901235.1 Fructilactobacillus sp. X3R2C1 | reverse complement strand
CTACATGGGTATCCACCGCAATCGCCGGCACATCAAAAGCAACGGAAACGACTACATTCGCCGTCTTTCTGCCAACGCCAGGCAATTTAACAAGCTCATCACGATCTCTGGGAACTTCCTTACCGTATTCTTCGATCAGCATGCGCGACAACTTTTGTATGTTCTTAGCCTTGTTACGAAACAAACCGATTGAGCGAATGTCATTTTCCAACTCTTCTATCGGAACGCTTATGTAATCC
>NZ_JBWXVA010000082.1:0-239 GCF_059901235.1 Fructilactobacillus sp. X3R2C1 | reverse complement strand
GGCCAAAAGGGCATGCAGGCTGACGAAGTCCAGGCAGAAGGCTGAAACTTCTATAAAAGAGCCCCTGCGTTGACGCGCAGGGGCTTTTTTTGCTTGCAATTCCATAGAATGAGCCTTTTCCATTCGGAGCTGCCCAGCGATGCCCAAGCCCCACCTTCTCCCACAGGGTGACTTCCCCGCCGCTGGCTTTGGCCGACGACTGGCCGCGATGTTCTACGACTTCCTGCTGTGTACTGCAC
>NZ_JBWXVA010000081.1:0-240 GCF_059901235.1 Fructilactobacillus sp. X3R2C1 | reverse complement strand
TCCAGCACCTTGTGCGGTTAGTTGATTTCGGCGAACGACAGAGGGATCGGCGAGCCGCTGTAGCGGAGGCGTTCTTCGCGGTTGACCTTCTGCGGCTTGTGCAGGTGGCCCAAGGCGACATAGCTGATGGCCTTGTCGAACAGCTTGGCCGGCAGTGCCTCGGCGTTGCCGATGATCAGGCTGCGCTCCGAGTCCTCCGACACCGAGCCACCGGCCATGTGCGCATGGCTGATGGCGATC
>NZ_JBWXVA010000080.1:0-240 GCF_059901235.1 Fructilactobacillus sp. X3R2C1 | reverse complement strand
GAAGGCGTCGAAGTTGTTCTCGACATTGTCGTAGATGTCTTCCTGGCGCTGGCGGGTGATGCTCACCCGGTAAGCCAGGTTGTCCGTCAGCGGGCCGGTGTTGTCGATGCTGAACTTGGTGGCATCGCGTGATTCGCCATCGGGGATCCAGCTGCCGATTTCGCCGCTGAGCTTGGTGCGGAAACGGTTGAAGTCAGGCTTCTTGCTCAGGTAGTTGACGTAGCCGCCACTGCCGCTGAC
>NZ_JBWXVA010000079.1:0-241 GCF_059901235.1 Fructilactobacillus sp. X3R2C1 | reverse complement strand
GATATTATATGTCGTAATCGCATCATCAAGCGCCCTGTGATGCTTGCCTGTCCCTTCTTTGCCATAGGCCTGTACAGCTTTCCAAAGTCCGGTTTGATTTTGATCCCCGAAAAAGCGTTTATACTCCAGGCAAAGATCAATTTGTTTCCCTGAAAAAGGGAAATCCAATCCTGCTTTCTGACAGCTCTGGCGAAGCACCTTCATGTCCATATTTCCCCAGGTAACAATCGTCGTCGGATGC
>NZ_JBWXVA010000007.1:0-31606 GCF_059901235.1 Fructilactobacillus sp. X3R2C1 | reverse complement strand
CATTCTTTTTTTCCATAAGGTTGGGGAAAAGATCCTCGTCTATACGTTGATATGTTTTTTAACTTACGCTGCTCCCAGAGGTAAGTCAGCTACACAAGACAAACCAGGGCTTTAACTTGGGAGCAGCGTAAGTTAAAAGATATTGCATGTAAAGTAACAGAAAAAAATAGTAATTCAAATTTTTCAGAGACCCTAACTAACTCTGCGCGTGATGGAATTATTTCCCAACGTTCTTACTTTGATAAAAGCATTTCAAATCGTGATAATATATCAGATTATTATGTAGTAAAGAATAATGATTTTATATATAATCCTCGAACATCTAATCTTGCACCATTTGGACCTATAAATAGAAATAAATTAAAACGCAAAGGGGTAGTTTCTCCTTTATATTTTGTATTTAGATTTAACAGTGATGATCTTAATTACCTTGAAGAATATTTCAAAACAACAAAATGGTATAGATATATTTACCGACATTCAAATGTCGGGGCACGTTCAGATAGACTGTCGGTGAAAGATACGACATTTATGAATCTTCCGATTGAGCTTCCTAATAAGCAAGAACAATTATTAGTAGGAAGATTATTGAATAGTTATGAGGATATTATCGCTGCCAATGAACGTAAGGGATTTTATCCTTGTAAGATAATAAATGTTTTCACAATATTGTTTCGCAAAATTTTATTAATCTTTATAAAAAGTATTAATGATCGATTTAACTATAACCGTAGATCTTTCCTTAATTCTAATTGAGTTATAAATTTCTTATTTTTCATAAAATTGTAAGATTTCATGTATTTTTTAGTTCACTTCTAAATTATCATTTGCAAACTACTTTGTCCAAGTTGGTTTTCCATCAATTTTTTGAAGTAAAGCATACTCAAATTCTCAAGTATTTGGATTTTACTGTATGTCACTTAGTCTAATATTATAAATTATCAGTAAAAATATATGTTATTTTTCTTATTTCATTATCATTATTAATAATTAGTATTTATAATATTCTTTTTAAATTTTTTCATCAATAGTTTTAATTGTATGGTGCATGTATTCTATAACATAATTTATTTAAATCTTGTAGTTATATAATTTATTTGTTAAATCAGATATGGACATACCTTTATCTGTTATGAGTTGTTATTCTTTCGTTAGTGTATTAAGTTTAATTTAAAAAATAAATATATGAGATATCTAAAATACAAAATGTTTTTAAAAATTTATTAACTTGTGATAGTTCTCCTTTATCTATGAACATATTTAGTAGCAAATAAATATATATTCTGACATTTAACAAATCTAGTTCTTCCATTAATTCAATGTAATCATCATTACCACTATCTGTGACTAGATAAGTATTTATATTTTAAGGATTGATAATTACTTAATATTTATTAAGTAAGTTTTTAAATAAATGTACTGTATATATTAATTTTGAAAATGTTTGAACTGTTAATTAATAGTTGCAAGAATATTTAATTGATGTATAGTTGTGATTAACATAACTTTTTAGGAGGAATTGACATGGTTGAGATTAGTAACATTACAATTGATAATTCTAATCAATTGTTAGAGTTTTTATATGCTTTTAAAGTATTACAAAATTTTGATTCAAAAGAATTTTCTGATAATGTATATCCATCAAAGTTGGTTTTTAGTTTATCTGGAGATTTATTTGTAAATTATATTGATGTATTTGGTAGAAATGCGGATAGTGTAGTATCTAATTGTTATAAATTAAATGATTCAGATATACCTTCTCAAGGCTGGGAAAATTTTGTGAGAAAAAGTGCAGAATTTATTGGTAATGTCCTTAACTTATTTGACTCAGAAGATAAGTATAGCATGGATATTACACGTTTAGTAGATAATCTTAAGTTGAATGAATGGGATATAAGAACGATTGAAGGCTTGAAAAATAAACTTAAGAAAGAATATTCAATAGGGTTTATTAGTGATTTTGATATTTCACAAAAAGTGTTGAGTCTGATTAAAGAACACAAGTATGATAGCTTTATTCCTTCTCAGCTTAATAATGTATTGTATAATGTTAAATTTCTGGAAAATGGAAAATTAGAATTTTCTCAATTTTTGATTAATAAAAAAGACAATATTGTTTTTGTGGGATCTCTCATTTAAATTATATTTTAAAATGTTATATAAAACTTATACATTTTTATAGTTTATACTTTAAAGGATTATGCTGATATTCAATCTGTATAACCCCTTTTCTTGCTAGAATTATTTTTGTGTTAAAGTGACTAATTTATTTAATATATTTTTGTTGTGTATTTTAGGCCATTTCCTATCTATCCAAGTTTCTAATTTTATATGAATATTCTTCTTGCTTCTTTATAAATGAGTAAGAACCTTCTAAGTAAATAGGAGTAGATAGATCATTAAAGTAGACTTTTAATCTGTTATCTCCAAGTCGAATTATATGATTAAGATTGTGATATGCTATCCAAGATGTATTCCTTTTACAATGATCAATTGAAGTTAATCTAATTAACTATACGTCTTTACGCACATAAGGGATATTTGTATCGACATCAACCGCAAATTCATTCCTAATTTTTCTTTTCACTGGTTCTCATAAGTTTAGTGGTAATTTATTTAATTCCATAATTTTATCTCCTTTAATTAATTACTATAGATATATACGGAATTATTTGTAATTTTGTTTATAAAATTTGATTTTTAATCATTTCATACGAAAAAGAACGTGATCTATTATTAGATCACGTTCTTTTTTTAATTAATGTTTAGATATTTTTCAAAACTAAAAATAAATCATTCCATTTAACATTTGCGGGCTAAAATATATGTTATCAAATCTTACAAAAATTATTTATAAATAATCTCTAGAGACTTTAAAACTAGCGACATCTCATGAGGTGATTGGACCAACGATGATAGGAGTACTCTTTTGGTAAAGAAATGTAGACCCAATTTGAGATATTAAATTATCAATCACTTCAATTCAGACATCTAACAAATTCCAAAAAAGACATGTTCTTATAGTAAATACAAGTACATGTCTTAAAATACTATGTGGCTTTTCTTAACGAAAACAATATTCTAAGGAAAATATTATTTGCTTCTTTGTTCCTTAAACCATTTACCTAATACAAGGAAACGGAGAAAAGAAAGTAACATTCCACCGATCATACTTAAAACATTGTTAGTACGTTGACCAGTTTGTGGTAATTTACCTTTTTTCGAAGTATTAGTTCGAGTGGACTTTTTGGTTTGAGATTCATGAGGAATAATGGTTGTTTTTACATAATTCTTTCATTAATACACTGTTGGTTTGTTTTACGAGTGTAGAATCATTTATGCTATCAAAGATGATGAAATCAGATTAACTATAAACTAATTTTTGAAATATTAACTAATACGTCAGTCACTTTCTTCATTGATTCTAATACAGCAAATTCGTATCTACCATGTGCGTTTTCACTTCCGTTAGTTAAGTTAGGAGTGGGTAAACCCTTGAAAGTGATTTTAGATCCGTCTGTTCCACCACGAAACGGAATAATCTTCGGTTTAAGACCGGCATCTTTGGTTGCCTTTTCGGCTCTTTTAACGATTCCTGGATCAATTAGTTTCTTCATATTGTAGTACTGGTCGTGAAAAGTGATTTGTACTCGGTTTCTTCCGTATTTGTTATTCAATTGATTGGCAATTTCTTTTAGATGATTTTTCTTTTTATTAAAAGCAGTTTTATCAAAATCTCTAATAATGTAGTTGATATGTGCAACATCTGGATTGGCTTTAAAATTGGTTGCAAAATAGAATCCTTGTCTTCCGTCTGTAACATCAGGACGTTGTGATAGAGGAATTTGATTGTCAAACTTGATGGCTAATTGAATTGCACTGACCATTTTTCCTTTGGCATGTGAGGGATGGACACTAGTTCCGTTAATTGTAATATTCGCTTCTGCCGCGTTAAAAGTTTCATCATTAATTTCGCCAGCAGCTCCTGTATCAAGAGTATAAGCAATGTCAGCCCCCAAGTCTGCTGGATTAAAATGATCGGCACCTTTACCAATTTCTTCATCTGGTCCGAATCCAACTAAAATGTCACCATGGTTAGTTTCTGGGTTCTTTTGAAGGTAATCGATCATGCTTATGATTTCTGCAATGCCAGCTTTATCGTCGGCACCTAACAACGTTGAACCATCAGTAGTAATGATAGTATCGCCAATGTAATTTTTTAGGTTCGGAAATTCGTCTGGGTTTAGTTGATATGTTTGGTTTAGATTAATATTTTTACCCTGATAATTCTTTTGTATTTGGGGATGAATGTTTTCGCTATTAAAGTCGGCTGTATCAACGTGAGCAATGAAACCAATTTTGGGAACAGCTTTGATAGTATTTCCAGGTAAAGTTGCAAATAAGTAACTCCCATCACTAAAATGAACGTTGGTAAGCTTTTTGTTATTTAGTTGTTTGGCAAGTCTTTTGAGAAACTTTGTTTGGCCAACGGTAGTGGGGATGTCACTTTTGGAAGAATCGGATCGGGTATTAATTTTGATGTAATTAAGAAAATCATTTAATAATTCTGGATATTTTTCCATTTCTTAATCCTCCGTTATTTTAAATTAATGTCCCATGCTGGGATCTCAACTTTCCCGTATAGTTTGTTTAATAATTTTTTAGTTTTTTGGGTTTGATAAGCTTTGACATATTCTTTGTAGTACTTGTTGTTTCGCTGATCTTTATTTGCTGCAATAATGTTAATCCATTTAGCAGAAATTTTGTTGATAGGTTCAACATAAATGGCTTTATTTGGATCTAATCCAGCGCTTTGAGCAAAATTACCAAGGACATATGAGGCAGCTACATCAGGTAATGTTCTTGGTGCCTGATTGGCATCGATTTCTTCAATTTTTAATTTTTTGGGATTACTCTTGATATCTTTTACATTGGCAAGACTCTTATTGGGATCAAGTTTAATTATGCCAGCACTTTGGAGAATGTAGAGACCACGAGATTCGTTGGTTGCATCATTTGGAATTGTGATGGTTGATCCTGGTTTGATATCATTGAGATTCTTTAAATGGTCAGAATAAATCCGACCTTGTCCAATAAAAGTTTTTCCAATTGGAACGATATTACCGTGATTACCTTTATTCCAAGCATTAAGGAAAGCACTGTGTTGAAATGAATTAAGATCAACTTCATGTTCAGCTAATGCACGGTTAGGTTGCGAGTAATCAGTAAACTTCTTATAAACGACATGTAAACCATATTTTTCCTTTGCTGTTTTAGCAACTGATTGATAAATCTGGTCATCCTTTTTTGATCCATTCATAATGCCGACTGTAATAATTTTCTTTTTGTTAGTAGCACTTGTGTTATGAAAAAAACTAAAATAAGCTGCTAATACTACTAAAACAACGATAATTCCTGAAATAATGTACTTGGTTTTTCTCTTCATGATTCTACCCTCCAAAATGTGAATGAATATATTTCAATAACCAAATAAAAAAAGCAGCCATCCTAATAAAAGGACGACTGCTAATCGTGTTACCACCTTAGTTTGTTAGATTCTCTTGGATCTAACCTCGGTAAGTTGCACCAGGAAACCTGGTATAACTTTGTATTGATATCGGATACAAGACCGTTACTAGCTAATCAATTTCACTAATAATCTCAAAACCAGTCCATGTTCCAAATCTATATTTGATTCCTTTTCATCACCCAGGAACTCTCTATACAAATTTTCAATCTGTACTCAACTGGTAAATATTATTTGTTTAGTTATTGTTGCCAAATACTATAATTTTAATCTTAAGCATTGTCAACTATTATATTTATTTTTTCTAATTTTTTCCAGCACTGGGAATAAAATCTAAGGAGATAATCTCACTTTTTTGGTATACACATTATTTAATTATCTCTCTCCCCATTGCTTTACCTAACTCTTCCCTTTGTCTAAGGGCTTTCTTTTGTTTTTCATCTAGTCCATCTAGATACCATGTTCCTTCAAATGGATTTCGATGTTTAGGCGTTAACTTTAATGACCCATCATTTTCTTTTTTGATGTCAAAGTCAGTGCCTTCAGGATAGCTAAATCTTTTTGGAATCGTAATTACACTTTTATTTCCAACTTTTCTAAGTTTCATTAGTAATTCCTCCTTCAAAAATTTGTATAATGACGATTTTACCTGGTACATCACCACTCAGTGCGCTATGCTTAAACTATAATGACTATTCTTTGATATTAATTACTTAACTTTAATCAGGAGGGGTCCATGAAAAAGAAAAGGTATTTCATCATTACTGGAGCATTAGTACTGTTAGTGATCGTCTTAGCTGGCACGGGTTTTGCCGCATTGCACCATGCCCACAAGAAACAGACCAGTAAGGGAATGAGCATGACCAGCTTTCCAGCGAAATTCCGCGGAACCTGGTACTCCTATTCAACTAAAACCAATCGGTACAGCATCATCCGCAACACAAAAAGGACGAGTTCAGCGACTATTTACGATGTCGATTCCAAACCAGATACATATTGTGTCACGATCCATCAAACCAAGTATAAGCCCCATTTTAAGGAAATTGGCAACCGCACTAAACTAAGCAATAGTTACATAAAAAAGACCGAAAATTGATCGTTGTTACGCAACATGAGTTACATTCCGTGGCAATCCGGTCCAAGGGGAAGGGCAGCCACCGTTAATCTGTACGGTTGGACGCAATCCACTGGTGATGGGATTTACCTCCAAGAACGACGGCAAAAAGTCGACGATTACCACGTTGACATGATGACGTACGTGAACAACGGGGTAAACCCAATCGTTAACATGAACGAGGGTGGTCACTTTTATCGTAGTAAGCAACTGGCGCAGAAGTTAGCTGGTCGCAGGTATCATCACGAGTTTCGGTACGTTAAAGACTACTAAATTATTTCAATAGATTACTTAAGTCTTCCCAGCCGCATCCACCTGAAGTCGGACCGTGATAGTTAGAATTTCCATTATCTTGACAGCCAAACAAGTTATTCACTTGTCTGGATATCATTTCCTCCAAACTTCTGATTTTGTATGAATACTCCTCCTGTTTCTTGATAAAGGGAAAAGAGCCATCCAGATAAATTGGTGTGACGATGTCGTTGAAGTACAGTTCCAAGCGGTCGTCGCCCCTGCGAATCACATGATTGAGATTGTGATAGGCGACCCACGACGTGTTGCGCTTGCAGTGGTCAAGGGGCTTTAAGCGTAGGAGTTGGACGTCATTTCTGACGTACGGGATGTTTTTGTTAATCTGACAGTGACCCGCCAGCGTTTTGATTTTATCAAGGGACAAATGGTTCTTTTGCCACAGCTCCTTCATTAAGACGTTGGTGGTTTGCTTCACGAGGGTAAAGCCTGAGACACGGTCGACGACGAGGGAATCAAATTGGTTGTGGGCGTCCTTTAAATTAATGAGCAACAGGACCGAATCCCAGTTAATGGTGTAGGTGGTCAGTTTCCGGTTCACCTGTGACGGTAAAATCGAGTTGATGTCGACCGCGAATTCGTTGCGCATCTTTCGCTTAAGTGGTTCACATAGATTCAGTGGTAATTCATTTAATTCCATGATATCTCTCCTTTTTTGTTTGTTCATTATTTAGATACGCACTTTAGGGAGCAATTTTTCATGGATTTTGCTTATTTAAAATAAAATACTATTAGCGCTATTAAAAAATAAGCCCTAGTAATGATCACTAGGGCTTATTAGAATATCAATGTGTGAAAGATTATTTGAGGTATTTATTGCGCTTGTCAGCCAATCCGAAGATTCCCATCAGAGCTGTAAGAAGTCCAACGATTGACAACCAACTAATATTTGATTGACCGGTTTGAGGTAGGGTCACGTTTGAAGTTCCCTGCTTCTTACTTGTCAGCTTATCAACCTTGACAGATTGACGATAAGTAAGCGGTGAGGTGGTTAAACGAGCACCAGCCTGATTACTGATGCGATCCTTAATTTCAGTCAACGGGGTTATACCGGACACGTTGGTCTGGACGCTTTCAGGCTGAACTGTTTCCGTGTGGTTGATGTAAGCTGTCCGTGGTTTCGTGATCCGTTGGGCGCGGTCAATGGCGTGGTTGATGATTTGAGCGTGCGCCTTTTTGGTCGTGTTTTGACCACTAGCTTGGTTAGCAGCCTGCTCGTCATGAGCCAATTCGGCTTGGTCCTTTGCTAGGTCACTCTTAGCCTTGTCTAAAGCGGCCTGATCCGCTGCCGCTTGTTTTTCTAGGTCGGCTAACTTCGCCTTATCGTTGGCTAGTTTAGCTTTGGCGTTCGCTAAGTTATTGGCCTCATTTTGGTAATTAATCAGTTGTTTTTGTAAAGAAGCCAGCTTTGCTTGGTCATCTTGCAGTTGCTTTTCTGCTTTTTCAAGAGCTTTTTGTTTATTGATGAGGTCCTGGGTGGCCTTGTCTAAATCACTTTGGGCCTGTTCGTTTGCGGCCGTTGCCTTTTGTAACTGGTTTTGATCGTTATGGAGTTGGTTGGCGTCGTTTGCGACCCGTTGTTTGGCCTGAGCTAACTTGTTCTGTAGACCAGGAAGGGCGGCGTTGTTATGGTCGATGGTCTGTTGCTGCTGGGCAATCTGATTGTTTAAGTCGTTGATTTCGGTCTTGGCCTTGTGAATGTTGGCGGACCATTTATCTGGATTATACTGGGTAACTTGCTTTTCATCGTTACCTAATTGATTGGTCAAGCGTCCCAGCTTGTTTTGTGAGTTTTCTAGAATTTGTTGATTACGTTTGATTGCTCCTTTATAATCTGAGATTAATTCGAGCGTGTCATCAATTTGGCGTTCCAGTGTTTCGGGAGTCACGATACCTGTATCAGTTACACTAAACTTAGTCGAATCCTGAATTTGACTTGGGCTAATCAAGACCAAGTGAACTTGACCATAGTTATCAACGCCGATGCCAAGGTACTTGTCATTATTGACGTTTCCGGTCTGCGGGTCGAGACCTAAAAGACTCATCTCGTGGGCATCCGATTCCTGACTGTCATTAAACAGCAAGTTCATAATTATACTGTAAAGTTTGGAGTAGATGGTATCCATGGTGGTGTAATTGTCAAAGGTCATGTCACCAGGGGTAACGATTTCATAACCGTCCGCTCCGGGGTAAACTTTCAGCCCATACTTGGCTGCCAAGTTGTTGATGGCGTTGACGTCATAACCATTTTTGTTACTAATGTTCCAATCATCTTGGTTATAAGCGTTCATCAAGTTGTCAATAAAGTAGTCCATACTATAACCACCGATTGCAATGTCCGTGGTACCAAACTGTTTGTGGATTTGATTAATGAGCCATTGGACGTATTCTGCCATTTCGAGTTTTTGATTATTGGTGAATTGCGGGGTTTCCTGGCCGTTACTGTTAGTCCCGACCTGGACATAATCCTGTTTCGCAATGTCGCTCGGTTGATAGTGGTTGGCGGCCATTGCCGCATTATCAAACTGGTTGAACCAGTCGGAGGCGTTTTCGTTTGGATGTTGTTGCTTCCACTGCTGAAAACCCTGTAAGGTCATGCCAGCGGGAATGTGAATACTTTGCTCAAAGGCACTCTCGGACTGTTTCTCGTCGTTTAAGGTACTTTGCGCGTCACTAAGGGTCGAATTCCACGAACTAATGTTATCTTGTGCGTTACTAATGTCCTGGTTCGTTTTGTTGACGGCATCTTGGTCGTGCTTAACGTTGTTTTCAGCCTCGTCATGTTTTTTCTTGGTGGCGGCTTGCCACTTGTCTAGGTTGTCGAGCGTGGTCTGGGTATCCGCTTTTTGTTGCTTAGCCTGGTCTTGTTTTTGTTGGGCGTCCTTGGTGCTCTGTTTGTTGTTGTCAACGGCACTTTGCGCCTGATTTTGCGCGTCAGTATCGTGGTTTAACTGATTCTGGTCGTTGTTAACGTCATTTTGGGCTTGGTTTTGATCCTGTTGAGTATTATCAGCGTTCTTCTCATCTTTCTCCACGGTCGCCTGGGCATCATTTTCGGCTTTTTGATCGTTATCAACTTGACTTTGGTCCTTTTTAATGTCGTTATCGGTCTGATTAATTTGGTCCTGAGTCTTTTTGATGTTTTCGGGAGTGGCACCGGCCGCTTCTTTTTGGGCCTGGTCAACGGCAGCTTGGTCCTTATTCACCACACCCTGTTGATTACTTATGGCTTGAGAGTCGGAGTCGACGTTCTTTTGGTCGGTGTTTACAGCCGTCTTGTCATAGTTGACCTGGTTTTGATCAGTTGAAATGGCATTAGACGTGCCATTTTGTTGTTGACTATTGGGTTGCGTCTGGACGTTTGCACTAGCAGCATTGTTGAATACTCCTACTGCAAACACTCCCGACGCTACCAAAGCGCTTCTAGTAGTAATCCTTAGCCAACGTTTATGTAGCCTTGCTGGATTCACGTGCGACTGATGACGATCATCTTTTGATACCTTACAATTATTATGTTTAATAAATTTACTCATAACATAAGTCCTTTCTGCTTATAAATTATTTTGCATAATTGATAATACTATAAGGACTTTTATAATACAATTGTTTTAAGTAAAAAATGATAATTATGTGAGTTGATTTTATTTCAATAAATAAAAACCAGCGCGTAAAGCGCTGGTTTAATTATATTCAGTTTGGAGTTAAACGAGCCACCAAATAATCAAAGCGATGATGAAGACGATTAAGGCTAATCCGAGCCAGTCTTTATACGTTGGCCGATGTGGTGTCATCGTGATGATTATGTGCTTTCCAATTTTCCATTCTCTCGTTTTCATGTCATACCTCCCATATTTAATTGGTGATAGTGTGTTATACTAAAAATGTAGTAAGGGGCGAGCGTAAATCGCTCCCTATGGTTGACTATTTAATACTAAAGACAAATGTGAGACTTAGAGAAGGTAATTTGAAGCTGATTTCAAATGCCGTTAATCTAAGTCTTTTGTTGTTTTTAGAGGCCATAGTCATCACCTCCTTACTACATTTACTACAATACACTAGTATGGAAGCAGTTAAAACACTTTCTCTACTTCATTGTATATAATGATAAATTAATTTATTTTTGATGATAAAAATGTGCTACCTTCTCAACAATTCTCGCTTCTTTTGTTCAAACTCTTCTTTGGTAATGATGTGATCATTCATCAACTTTTTGAACTTGCGAATCTCGTCTGCTTCTGAAACGGGTGATGGGTTGGTTTCTTTTGAAAAAAAGGTGGTGAGGGTACTCGTCAACATTCCCACAAAACTAATGCCCACTAACATCAAAACCACGGCAATTCCCTTCCCAATTTCGGTCTTAGGACTAATATCACCGTAACCAACGGTTGTGGTAGTCGCGATGGCCCACCAGATCGAGTTAGTGAGCGACGTGTTTTCGACGATGGAATAGAGGCCGGCTGACAGTAAGATAATAATCGTACATATGAGTAATAGGTAAATAAAGCCGTTGGTTTTAAGAAACCGTTCGATTCGTTCTTTGAATTTGCCAAGGACACCCGCGACCCTGAAAAGTCGGAAGATGCGGATTAATCGGGTTACCCGAGAGATTTTGAAGAAGGATAAGCCGTACCCAAATGGAATGATTGCGAGTAAATCAAACAGATGAGTTTTTACGTACTGCCATTTTTGTTTGGAAAGCAAGAGACTACCGAAGTAGTCGACGGTGAAAATTAACCAGATGGCATCGTCAATAGCCACGTATGGTTCAGCGTCAAGATTAAGCTTATTTAAGAACTGAAGAACGGTCAGCACAATGGAGATAATTGCTAACAAGATAATCAATGCATCGTAGGTATTTCTGATAATTGGTTTAGTCACGTTCACATCACCCATCACATAGTATATATTTATTTTACCAGTCCTTAGGATCGTTTATAACAACTTCAAGAGCTCACTACCAAAAATGATAGTGAACTCTTTTTGTTTTTGTTCTCATATTTGAATTGCTAATAATGTTGTGATACATCAATTTTTATCATGGAATAAAAATTATAATCAGAGAAATTGCACACCAGACGGCGATTATAACCGAATAATTATTATTAAATTATTATGGAAATCACATAATTATTTTTCACAAATTACCTACAAGCAACACTAAAAGTTACAAATATTATATTATGTAACATATATTTTAAAACCATCTAAATTGTGATGATGTACTCAAATTATTGCCACTCTACGAATTGTTCCGTCTATTATTTTAATTTTTAATAAATTGTTCATAAAATACTTCGTGAATTTTGTTCAAACCACGTTATTCTTGTGAAGTATTAATTAATTACTTGATTGGCAATGGACCTTAACGGCCGTTATTGTAATTATTATTATTTCACAAAGCGTGTTTTTAAATGGAGTGGGAGGAGTTTTTATGTTAAGTAATCCAAAGAAACATTTCAAAATGTATAAAGCTGGAAAGCGGTGGATGGTCGCTGGGCTGGTGACCTTTGCTACCGTGTCTGGTTTAGCCGTCGGAGTAAGTGCTGATACCACCGCTCAACCGGCTACAAATAATGTGAAAACCGATGCACAAGCAGCAGGTAGCGCAGTTCCTGTAAATGCTACTAAAGCTGACCCAACGACAACTAATAATCAAACTCAGGTTGATAAAGCACCGACTGCTAACGAGCAGCAGCCAGATGACCAATCAAGTCAACCTGCAGCAACTAATGCGCAAGCGGAATCACAAACGACTCAAAAGAACACCGTTACTCCATCAGCACAAAACCAAAACGGTAACGATCAACCAGCAGTTGCGCAATCAAATGACCAGCAAAATGATGGTCAATCAACTGCCAATCCTGCTAAACAGGACCAATCACAGACTAATAATCAAACGACTGATGCTTCAAACGCTCAGCCTGACAAATCACAAGTAACCGATCAAAAAGCTACCAATCAAAACGCTGATAACCAGGATGTGAAGAAGCAAACTAATCCAGTCAAGATTGACCAACCACAGGTTGACCAAAATAAAACGGCCGTTGCTCCAACGATTTCGAAGCAAAATGCCACTAAAATGTCTGATGACCAAGCTAATGTACCAACTAAATCCATTCAAAATAACCAAGCAGTTCAATTTAACGCTCAACCAGTCAAAAATGTTCAGTTGGCTGACCAGACGCAACAGGGAACCTGGGGTTCTGCTAAGTATGTTTATGATGCCCAAACTAGAACACTCTCTTTTAATGACGGTGGAGATTTAGGCAATGAGTTTCAACTTGATAGTTGGTTGCAAGAAAATTATAAACAAGTTCAACACGTTGTCTTTAATTCCAAGGTAATTGTTGATGACGCTAACGGTCTCTTCGCTTATTGGAGTGGTGTTCAAGATTATCAAAACTTGTACAACCTTGACACCTCGAACTGTACCAAAATGACCAATATGTTCTTAGACAACCATGCACTTAAGTCGGTTGATTTGACGGGAATGAATACCAGTAATGTGACCGACATGGATGCTATGTTTTATACCGACGCTGGTTTGGATGGAATTCATGGAACTAAACTTGAATATGTAAACCTTGGTGGCATTGATACATCAAAGGTAACTAGATTCTATAACATGTTTAAAGATGATCAATTTTTGAAGCGTATCTACGGTATAAACAAGCTAAATACTAATAGTGCTCAAGTAATGCACAGCATGTTCCAATCAACTTATCGATTGGAAGGATTAGATGTAAGTAGTTTTAATACTAGTAATGTGACTGATATGGCATACATGTTCTGTGGAACCGGTGTTTTAACTGACGGTTTCAACATCAAGGGTCTTTCAAACCTGAATACTAGTAAAGCAACTGACATGAGTTACATGTTTAACGGTGATCAAAGCATCACGGACCTAAGTGGAATTACCAATTGGGATACCAGTAACGTGACGTCGATGAGTAACATGTTTGCCAACTGCTCTAACCTTAAAAGTTTGGACCTTTCTAACTTTGATACCCAGACCACTAACACGACTGACATGCTGGCAAACGATAAAAGTTTAAGTGAGCTCAAGTTGGGCGATGAAACTGGTTTGTTGGATTCCCATTTGTCAGCGGTTCCTAGTCAATACGCTGGTTGGGTTCAAGTTGACGCCAATGGCCACGTGATTCCCGGTCAGAACGCCTTGTCTTCAGACCAATTAACTGACGGTGAGGCACATCCCGGAACATGGATTTGGGGTAATCCAGTTAAAGATGAATCTTCAATTCATGCTCAAGGAATTACGATCTACGCTGGTGACGCTGTTCCAACTGATGCTGCGGCTTATAACGCTGGAGCTACCAACGAAGATGGCACTAAAGCCGCCATTACTAAAATCGATACTTCCAAAGTAAATAATCAGGTTCCTGGTAAATATCCAGTAACTATTACGGCTTCAAATGGTCAAAGCATGACGGTTACGGTCACCGTTTTAGCAAATCAAGCTAACATCACTGCCCACGGCATTTCCATTTATGCTGGCGACAACGTGCCAACGGACCCAGCTGCTTACGGTGCCAGTGCCACAAACGAAGACGGCACACCCGCAACGATTACTAAGATTGATACTTCGAAAGTTAACAACCAAGTACCCGGACAGTATCAAGTCGCAATTTCGGCCTCAAATGGCAGGACATTCTTTGTTCCGGTTACCGTTCTAGCTAACCAAGCCAACATTACCGCTCACGGCATTTCAATCTATACCGGCGACGACGTTCCAACCGACGCCGCAGCTTATGGCGCTAGTGCCACAAACGAAGATGGAACTCCCGCAACGATTACCAAAATTGACACATCTAAGGTTAATAACCAAGTACCGGGTCAGTACCAGGTTGCCATTTCGGCCTCAAACGGCAAGACCTTCTACGTACCAGTAACAGTTTTGGCTAAGAACGCTACCAACCCTGATGAACCCGGAAACAACGGTGGTGAGAACCATCCATCTAATCCTGAAACCAATCCCGATAACAATGGTGGAAACAATAGTGACAATGGTAAAAACCCAAGTACACCGGATAACCAAGGTGGAAATGAGAACGGTGGTAGTCAAGTTACTCCAAATCAACCGTCAGATAACGGTGGATCATCTGTAACTCCAGACAATCATGGTGACAACGTTTCAAAGCGTTCGGATCAAACTCCAACAATGCCTAGTAACGAAGGTCAGCAACCGACTGCTTCTAACCAATCAAATCAACCAATGAATAACGCTAATGAACCTAATAACAGTGGCAAGCAAGCCATCACTCCTGCTTTACAAAGCCATCAAAATCAACCTTCAAGCACTAATGCTGGACACCAAATGACTATGAAACATCAAGGTAAGCAAGTTTCTCAAGCAACTAATCAATCAAACCAAAAGAGCGTTAAGAAAAACAAGCACGTTTTACCACAAACTGGGCAAAAGACTTCTACTTTCTTAGGGCTCGTTGGACTGGGCTTCATTGGTTCCGCTTTAGCTTTGGCTCTTCGTGACTTAAAGCACCGAGTTAAATAAAAGTTTTTTATTAATGAACGAAAAATATTTTTGACGAAAGGAGTCCGCATCTAGAATTAATGCATAAATATAAGAAAATCGCTCTAAAAGTGCAAAAGCGCGTCAATGAACTGAAGTATTTTTCCGATTCCAGGTTGAAACAACAAACGAAGTACTTAAGGGCCCAATTAAAGAATGGCGCTAAGCTCGATAGTTTGATTGTGGAAGCCTACGCGACCGTGTGTGAAGCTGACCGCCGGGTTTTAGGATTATCGCCGTATTATACGCAAATTTTAGGTGCCGTCGTTTTAAACTTTGGCAACATCGCTGAAATGAAAACCGGTGAAGGGAAAACGTTAACCGCGACAATGCCCATGTATTTGCATGGACTTGCGGGCAAAGGGGTCTTTTTAATCACGGCGAATTCGTACTTAGCCAGACGTGACGCGAAAGAAATCGGTCAGGTCTACCGTTGGCTTGGGTTGACGATTGCTAGTGGAGTGCCAGAAGAAGATGGTGACGATGCCAGTCGGAATTTAAAAAAGATCTACAGTTCAGACATCGTCTACACCACCCACAGTAGTCTGGGATTTGATTACTTGTTTGACAATTTAGCGATTAAGCCCGAAAACCAGCACATTAAGCACCTGGAATTTGCCTTAATTGATGAGATTGATTCCATTTTATTGGACCAGGCCCAAACGCCTTTGATTGTCTCTGGTGCACCCAACGTGCAATCGAATTTGTATCAGCTGTGTGAAAACATGATTCAGCAGCTCGAAGAAGACGTTGACTTTCAAAAATCCGAGGATGGTAAAAAGGTCTGGCTCACTGAAACGGGGATCGATAACTTAGAGGAGTACGCCGGAGTTTCCGATTTACTCGCACCCAAGGCCCATGAATTATACCAGCACTTGAATTTGGCGCTGAAAGCGAAGTGCCTGTTTGTCAGAAATCGTAACTATGTAGTGGAAAACAACGAGATTGTTCTACTGGATAAGATGAACGGACGAAAATTGTACGGCACCAAACTACAATCCGGCCTTCACCAGGCTTTGGAAGCGAAAGAACACGTTAAAATCAGTGATGATAGTCGCGCCTTAGCTAGTATTACCTACCAAAACTTATTTCGACTGTTTACCCGACTTTCCGGGATGACCGGAACGGCCAAGACCGACGCTGACGAATTTCGTGAAACGTATCGGTTAAATACGTTTGTCATTCCGACTAACGAGAAAATCATGCGAAAAGACCACCCTGATCAGATTTATGCGACCAACGAGGATAAGATCATGGCTTCACTAAAAGAGGTCCAGAAGATGCGGGCGTTGCATCGACCCATCCTGATTGAGACGGGGTCGGTCTCAATGTCAAAGTTATATTCACACATCTTATTGTCACTAGGAATTCCGCACAACGTGTTAAACGCTAATAGTGCTCCAAAAGAGAGTCGGATCATTGCCGATGCCGGGAAGACGGACTCGATTACCGTAGCGACTTCAATGGCAGGCCGGGGTACTGACATTAAGCTCTCGGAGCAGGCCATTAAAAATGGTGGTTTATTTGTGCTCGGCACTGAACGAATGTCTTCTTTACGAATTGACAACCAGTTACGTGGACGTGCCGGTCGGCAGGGTGAACCTGGTGATACGAAGTTTTACGTTTCACTAGAGGATAAAATCGTGACCGAAAATGCTCCCAAGTGGGTCAAAAAGTACCGGGAAAAGTTAGTAAAACATCACGTTACGAGTGCTTTAAAGAAACCTCGGATTAAGAACATCATTAATCAATCGCAGGGAACCCAGAAGAATAGTGAAATTTCCGACCGCCAAAACATTTTGAAATTTGACGAAGTGGTCAAGGCTCAACGCAATTGTCTCTATAAGACCCGGAACGCAGCCATGCGAACGAATGATTTGGATCCTTATATTGATACGGCGATTAATTCGTGCATCGATCATTATTTGCCGCAGTGGAAAAACTACTTTGATATCACCAACTTCATTTATAACAATATCGATTATTCGTTTTTACCGAATAAAAACGAATTAAAGAATCAATGGCGAAACAAAAAGCGTTTAAAAGCCCAGTTGTTAAAGATGATTGATGACAAAAAACGGCAGGTTTATCAGCAATTTAAAAATGATGATCAATTATTAGAGTACAAACGACTAGTGTTATTAAAATCAATCGATACGATGTGGATCGACCAGGTTGATGCATTGGAACAGTTGAAGTTAGCGGTTAGTAGCCGGAACTGGGGTCAACATAATCCCATTTACGAATATCAAACCGAAGCGCGTCGAGCTTTTCACAATATGCGCGAACGAATCTATTTATTAGTACTCAGAAACATATTATTATCAGAAATTGTGCAAAAAGACGACGGAACCATTGATTTGATTTTTGTATAAGTTTAAAAGGAGATTTTTTAGTGAGGCAATTGTTAAAACGGGGATCATTTACAATCTTTTTGTTGGCTTTGTTTGAACTAGGTGGATTAATCCTAATTCCGGGGTTTCAATTAAAAAATTATGCTAGCACGTTAGATCAAAATGCCTATATCAATTTAATTTCTAGTAACTTTGGTAGTCAAATTACCGTTCCCAGTTTGTTTGCCTTGGGGTTGGGACCGTACATGACGGCTTTAATCGTATGGCAGGTTGTTACCACCGTTGATGACAAGACTACGAGTCGAATGTCACAAAAGACAACGGGGTACTGGCAAAAGGGAATCACCTTTGTGCTGGCTGCACTTCAGTCGTTAGCGATGGCCAAGTTATTTCTCCGTTATCACCCAGAGACTCTGGGATTTAACGATGAAGCCTTCTTCTGGTTCATTTTCACCGTCCTATTAGCTGGATCGATGCTGATTGTCTGGCTGGCGGACGTTAATAAGGATCTGGGGATTGGTGGAGTCAGTATCTTTATCATTCCGGGACTGGTCAAAAATCTCCCCACGGTTTTAGATTCGGGGTTAAAAAAGCCGCTGAACTTTTCCGTTCTGGGATGGATCGTCATCGCCATCATTGTTATCGGATTTGTTTACGTCACCGTCTTTGTCAATGAGGCCGAATACCGGATCCCCGTTGAAAGAATTGGGGTAAACAGTTTTCTGACCGATTCATACATTCCGATTAAGGTCTTGGTCTCCGGCGCCATGCCATTCATGTTTGCCTTATCATTATTTTCGATTCCGCTGTTAGTGGTGTCAAATTTAAGGGTCAACGCTCAAATTAGTAAGATAATTTCACTTTTATTTTCCTATCATACGTGGCAGGGAATCGTTTCTTACGGGCTCATCACCGTGGTCTTAAGTTATCTATTTGCGTTTGTGAACTTTCAACCCAACATCATTGCCAAATCATTAAAAGAGAGTGGCGACTATATTTTTAACCTGGCTCCCGGCAAAGAGACGGAGCGGTATTTGACCGGACAGGTTAACATTATGTCTTTTTTAGGAACCATTTATGTGCTGTTGATTGCCCTAGTGCCACTGGTAATCGGTTTATACTTTCCAATTGTGACTAATTTCTCGTTTTTATTTGGGTCGCTGTTTATTTTAATTACCATTTTAGACAGCATTTCCCAAGAAGTTCGGGCTCTAATCTATAAGTATCGTTATCGTATTTTTTAATTATGAGGAGGCTATATGGTTTATTTTATCCCTAATTGGCATCCCTACACGCTGCAACTGGGCTACAACACGATAATTAGTCAGCTGGCGATTTTTCAGGATAATGACGAAGACTGTACGTTAGTCACCAACAGTTTTTTGCCCATGCTGACGTACCAATTAAATGAGTATGGGTTGCTAAACACTCCGTATTGGCAGGCGTTGGATGAAATTCAGGATGTGCACATCAAGATTGGCAAGCCGCTCGCGATTGAGGACATTCCGCTGCCAAGTGGTTTAGAACGGGTCTATTCACCACGCGGAATTCAGTTTTTAAGAGACGATCAATTGTATGCCAAGGCGAACTATTTTGCTGAGAAAGTCTTAAGTACCATTGAATACTATCAGGATGGTCAGTTAACTGCGGTGGACTATTTTGATTCTCGTGGTTTTCTATCTCGAAGAGGGATATACGGTCAGGGAGTTCTAAGGGAAACGCAATTGTATAATCCGCTTTCGAAGGTGGTCTTAACCATTGATCACAATCATGATGATTACGTCCAGATTGCGAAACCCTTTCAAAAGCACTTTGCGCACTCGCATTATCCCAATTTAACGGACTTAATCAACGAAGTTTCTAAAAACTATTTCAATCAGGTCCAAACCGATGATGGGATTCAAATCATTGACAACCCAACTAAGGATAGCCTGACGCTGACCCACCAGTTACAAAGTGAGTATCAAGTTGGTAGTTTTTTAACCGATCAAACCTTGATTAATCAGTCAGGTCTAGCCCAGTTAGCTGGCAAGAACAGTGCCATTCTGGTGCCCAATCAATTAATTGCCGATAAAATCAAGCGAACCTGGCGGGATCAGGAGCATCCCTTAAATGTAAGAATTGTTTCGCCATACGCTGCGCACCTTAACTTGGGGATTAGTAACAGCATGGCGCAACAAATTATTTTTTGGAAAATTAGCGAGATGCCCGAAAGGACCGTAAGACGTTTAGCAAATAAGCTGTTGCGCGTGGTTAGTGAAGGTAATGACAAGGCCATTGTTTTTGACGTGAATGACGAACACATGCGTAAGACCCTCGAACAAGAAATAACGACGGAAATCGAGACGTATTTTGCGGTTTCCTTAAAATCAGCCGACTTTCTGTGGGTCAGAAAGTACCTGAAACTAAAAAAAGAGCATGAACTAACGTCCAAACTACGAAAAAAGGCGAAGGCAAAGGAGCAGCAGGCTAATTGGGAACAATTAGTTGGTGCTAGTGAGACTTTAGATCGGATTCAGATTTACTCTAATCACAACCCAGCCTTCTACCAGCAAAATATTCACAAGGCCCGCATTCTGGTTGATTTGGATCGGTTACCAAGTCCTTATCTGCAGATTAATGCGATTAGCGCCGGCATTCCCCAGATCAACGTGGTTCAAACTGGTTATGTAACTGATAACGAAAATGGAATCATCATCAAAGATGATTTGCACCTCGTAAAGGCGGTTAATTACTTTTTGGATAATTTGGACCGGTGGAACCAGTCATTGGTTACCAATATCAGCAAAATCGAAAGGTTTTCTAGCGAAGAGATTGTCGCCAGAATTGATGCCATTTTTAAAGAAATGAGGTGAAGTTCATGGCTAAAAAGGGGCTCATTCAACTAGGTGGTCAAAAGTTAAATTTAAATAAAACGTTAGATGACAACTTTAAGTATCAGTATTTTTCATTGGACGATCCTAAGGATGTCTTTGAGATGCAACAAACCATCTTGGATGATGAAAAGTTGAATCCCAAGTACAGCAACACGCTTTTTATCCTGGGCAAACAATCGCTGGTTTATATCATGCCGAAGTTAATTGAGGTGCTTCCCGCTAATAACATTATTTACCAGCAGGGCGAAAACTTTTCGGATGAAATTGAGAAGACCCTCAACTATAAAAATGCGCAAAATGTCAATTTAACTGATTCTGATGAAGTAACTAAATTAATTGAACAAGTTTATTTTGCTGGTCAGTTTGGAAGTCGATTGAATAAGGACAAGGTTGAGATTATGTCCGAATTACTGCCTCACACTACCCAAACCGGTTCGGGTCAGGTCAGTTTTGACCACTTGACGTTGTCGCATCAGGTTCAAGCCATTAATTTTCAAATGACCCTCGAACAAGATACCGACACCTTAATGGAGTTTTGGCCCGAATATAAACTACAAGGGTCAGGGAAGGTGACGTTTAAATTATATTTTTTAGACGCCCAAACCGACAACGTTATTAAACAGTGCACGATTGCTGGATCCGACCTAGTCCAACCCTTTACCTATCAGACGCCTAAACAACGTTCTAATTTGTACGTTTCGGTGTTTTTAAAGGGTGCAATTGAGTCGTTTACGCTGAGAAGAATTCACGTCAGAAGACGCCGCCTAAATCTCGGAACTTACATGGTGGGCTCAAAAACGTTGACTGACCAGCAGAATTATAAGGGCGAGATTGCGGCCTATTTTAATCCCGGTGATTTAAAACCGCCCCTAAACGTCTACTTCAGTGGATACCGAACCGCCGAGGGCTTTGAAGGGGGTCGAATGATGAGCAACATCAGCTCCTCGCCCTATTTGTTGATTGCCGATGAGCGGATGGAGGGTGGTTCCTTCTACATTGGCAGTAAAGAATTGGAACAACAACTAATTATAACAATTAAAAAGTGCCTGGAAAAGTTACATTTTTCTAGCGATGACCTGGTTTTATCGGGAATCTCAATGGGGACGACGGCAGCTTTATACTACGCAACTGACCTAAAGCCCGCCGCCGTGATTGTGGGAAAACCCCTCGTAAATTTGGGGACCATCGCTAAAAACTCCTGCTTGCACCGGCCGTTTGATTTTTTGACCTCGCTCGATTTGTTGCTAACGCACGAGGGCAAGACCGATGAAACGGCCCAAAAGCATTTTAATCAATACTTTTGGAAGCATTTTAAGACCGGTGACTTTTTCAAAACCATTTTTGCCATCGCCTATATGAAACAGGATGATTACGACAAAGAGGCTTACGGTGAGCTGTTTAATTATTTTAAGCAACAGGAGCAAGCCGTAAAGGTGATCAGTAAGGGGTTAATCGGGCGCCATAATGATGACACCAATGGGATCGTGAATTGGTTTGTCAGACAATACCATAATCTGATGCAGGAAAAGTTTGATAGGAGTTAAGAAATTGGAAGCAATGACCGTTTTAATGTGGGGAAAATACCTTAATCCAATGGAGCGATACGGGGCTCAAGTCACATACTCACCAACTGAAGTAACTTATTCATCTCCATTATTGTCTCCAGGCACTAGCATTTATACTTGGAACTCACAATTGAATTTTCAGGACGTGCGAATGCAGGGCGAGTTGCCAATCTTACTGGGGAAACACAAGTATCACATCGTTAGTGATTATACGGCGAAACCAGTTGACTCGGTTTACTTTAAGGTCACGATCTACGATCAATCTCATGATTTTATGAAGGAAATTATCATCAACGGGCACGAGGGCGACTTTGAGTATCCAGAGCACGCTTCCGAATATGAAATCTCGTTGGTGGTGAAAGCAAACCAGTCAATCACGTTTAGATACCTCATATTAGGCGAAGCCGATAATTTTAAGGATCTGAATTTTAAGGTCAGCCTCAATTTGAAGTTAACCAAGTTTATATATCCGAACGCTAAGAAGCTCGATATCTACCTTGGACGCCGTGATTCCGGGAGCTGGACGGTTCCCGTTAAAACGAATCGGGCCCAGATCTTTTGTCGGCTTTCTACTGGTGAAATTAATGATCAAGCTAAAGCTGATGCCGCGATGAAGAAGTTGTTTGAGGCCATTAATCAAGATGAGCAGCTGAAAAAAATGGCAACCGAGGTCAGACCGTACGGCTATCCTCTTTCAAAAATTAACCAAGTAAAGGAATGAAATGATGAAAGAACAAGTAAAAAGGAAACAACCAATGAATTTTTTTATTAATCGTGCCATGGGAATTGGTAATTCTGGAGTGGAACATGCGCAGTTTTATCGAGCGCGTCGTTTTGATGAAATGAAACTGCCATATCGGTATATTTTTGTGCAATTAATTAACAATTTACACGAAGCCATGGATACCTGGAATCTAAGAAATGACCAAGTCATCAATATGTACGAATATTTTGTGCTAGGAAATGATTATTTACGGCATGGGGTCAAAAAGTTCTATCCATATCAACACGAAACGGTGATTGATGGTACCAACACCACCCGCATGCTGAAAATCCAGACGACTTCGGGGATGAAGATTATTGAAACCATGGTGAAGTTTCCTAATAAAAAACATGACTTGTTAATTATGAGTCTGTCTAAGATTGAAATTTACTCCAGTAAGACGGGCGAGAAAAAGGTCACGTTTGACTTTTATGATAACGGTCATAAAGAGACTCTGATCAAAAATATTCACCTCTTCAATCAGGATGGCAAGCAGTTCTATTTCGCAAATGAAGTTCAATTGCAACGGTACTTTTTTGAACAAGTGGATCGGGCCTATAACCACTCTAACAATTGGTTTTTGGATCGTGGCGAAGAGAGTGAAGCGGCCTTACTCTATCCCAAGATGCCCCAAAGTAAAGTGGTGGAAGTGGTCCATGCGGATCATTTGTCCGATCGCAACGATCCCCGTTACCCACTGTGGAATAACTACTACGAATATTCGTTAACGCACCTTGATAATATCGACAGCATTATCAGTGCCACCAAAATGCAAACTGATGATCTAGTGAAGGATTTTCCGAATCAAAAAGAGAAATTTACTACCATCCCAGTTGGTGGCGTGGATGACAAAGGGACTGGCAAAACCAGACCAAAACAGCGAGCTAAAAAATTGCATTCACTCAAATTAATTACTGCTTCGCGATTAGCTGGGGAAAAGCACATTGATATGTTAGTACTTGCAGTTGCTAAGGTACATAAACAAGGGACTGCAGTTTCTTTAGATATCTACGGTGCCGGTGGTGAGAAGGGTTTGATTGAGAAAACCATCAAAAAAGAAAAAGCGGAAGACTACATTAAATTAAAGGGGCTATCCCATCATTTAGATGATATTTATCCCAAATATGATGCCTTTGTCTCAGCATCATTTTCAGAAGGATTTGGGTTAACCACGGTGGAAGCGTTAAGTGCCGGATTACCAGTAATTGCCTACAAAGCCCGTTTTGGCGCGATGGAAATGATAAAAGATGGGGTCAATGGATTTTTACAAGATTTCAAACGGGGCAATAAAAACGTGGATTTTGATGTGAATAGTTTGGCGAAGGGGATTAACCGGTTATTAAAGTCCGATTATGGAAAAGTCCAAAGGGCCACCGTCAGTTCGATGGCTCCCTTTCAAAATCATGTCATTGCGAATAAATGGAAGGAGTTTGTTGATGCATTACGAACTAACCAATAAAATAAACGACCAAAATCCAGTTTGGCAACACCAACGAGACCGAATTCAAAAGAGGAAGGGCCAGGTGATTACGCTAGCGCCAGCCTCTAATTTTCGTGATTCCCTACTAACAAATCAGATCAGTGGTTTTAACGTTGTCGATTATATTACTGGTCGAACCTTAGATATGGATCCCAAAGCGTTTTTGTTTTTTAACCGGGTGCCCACGGTTGACGGGGCCGAAATCTATATGAACGCTGATTTCACGATTAATATCATCGTAAATGGTAATCCAATTGGACACGTCATTTTGTGGCCGAATACTCGCCGCCACGTTAAAGAGGTTGATTATGTTTTTCCAAATGACGAATTAGACTACATCGAAGAATTCGCTAGTGACGGCAAGAAGTTCAGCAACATCATCTACACCAAAGGACAGCCCCAACGGATCGATTTTTATAATGATGCCGGCGTCCCAGCGTTGTGTTTCTATTTTTACAAAAAGCAGCTAAATTGGGTAACCGTTGAAGATTTTGGTTCGTTAAAGACCCAAAAACAGTTTAGGAATTTGGATGAATTTTATGCCGATACGGTTGGAAAATACTTAACGCCGCAGGATTCGGTTGGCATTAGTTACATGGGAGTGGAATTGTGGGCGTTATCGCAATCGAAATCGCATAACACCCTCTATTTGGACGAATCACCCCTTAATGATGACGGCAACGTTAAGCAAAATTTGTTGGATATTTTGACGGATGAAATTTCCTATATCCAAGACGTGCATATGAACGAGAAATTCTTGCAGGAATTAAAGGAAAAAGGTGTTCCGACGAAAAAAGTAGTAGTGGATTAGTTTTTAAAGCAGGTGATAAAATGCCAAAAATTAAATTGAAAGAGTTGCAGCAGGATATTAGGTTACGTTTTGATGAAGAGAAAAAATACGTTGTTGATGCCTCGGATACTAAAAGTACCGGGAAGGTAATTATGATTATTGTTTCAGTAATTATGGTATTCGTGGTGATTCTTAGTCTGGTCTATAGTTTTATAGCTTTAGCGGGGTAATAAAAATGAATCTTCCTTCATTAGGAGTCGCATATTATGTCGATCTGCATTGTCGAAATAAAGAAATTCCACAAAATAGTGTCGCTGCCGTTAGTATGGACCGGGGGAAAATTGCTGAATTGATTCAGCAACATAAAGTGAAAATAAGTTCATTTTTAGATCGAGTGGGTTTAAGTACTTCACGTTACTATCGTTGGATTAATTATGAGATTGATATCCCATTTGAATATATTTTTGGAATTAAAAAATTATTGGGAATTTCGGACGAAGAATTTCTGGCATTATTAACTCCATCAACGGATGAATTAATCGATACACTGGCCCTCGCTTCTTTTTATGATACTTATGACTACAGTCCTAGTAAACTTCAAGTGATTTTAAATAATCTCGATAAGTACCGGTTACAGCTAGCATCGCCCTTTTTTAAGGTCTATACGTACACTAAGATCATTAGTCAAATTGCGGAGCGACAAAAGCCGGATGTGTCCACGTTTTTTAAAAGTAACGAGAAGTACTTTAAAGATTGTGATGACCTAACTGATTTTGATATCTATTTAAACGTTTTGGACCTGAATTTGAGGCGCTCCCTATTTCCAAAGAAAAAAATTGATAGTGACTTTCTGGTATTACAGAAGGTCTTAAGCGGATTAAAGAGCACTGATTTAGACCGAATATACGTTTACTGGGGCTTTGCGATTGATTTTGTGATTAACTTTTGCCTTAACCGACAATCAGATCAAGCAATTAAATTTTTAAAGCAGGTTTATCAAGCAATTAATACAAGTGGATCTGGATCCATGGATGGTCATCTGTATAACTGTTATGAGCAAACTTATAGTTTAATAACCAATCAGGTTACTTGTCCAGAATTTTCACAAGAAATTTTACAAAGTAAGTCCGTTTTTAATTATGAAAATGACTATTGGAAAGGAATCCAAAAGTTCATTAAAAGTGAATATTAAGTGAGACGAAAACGACTGGATTGACGGTAAATTCAGCTGTTTTTGTTTATTTAGATAAAATTTAGTTATTTAGTGAAAAAATCGTCCCATTATTGGGAATATGGGCTAAATAATTTCATTTGGATATATAGTAAGACCATCTCAATTTAGATTATTCACAAATTTAAGGGGGAAAGATCTTATGAGAGGGAAAGGAAATAAAAAGCAAAACATTCGTCTAGCACTAAGAGATGATGCTAGAACGCATTACAAAATGTATAAAGCTGGTAAACAATGGATGGTTGCCGGAATTTCACTAATTGGTGGATTACTGGGTACTAACATTGGAATTGCTTCTGTTTCAGCTAATTCAGTTTCAACAAGTGGCAATAATACTAGTAAAGAAAATAAGGATGCGGATGTTTTACCGAATAAAAACTCCGCAACAATTTCATCAACGTCACAAACCACGTCTTCTGCAGCCGGAAGTCAGGTGGATTCGCAAGCTAAGATTGACCAAATCTCCACTAGTATGAGTGAAGCTTTGTCCACATCTACGTCAGCTTCCATGGCCGCTGCTAATTCCACTAGTGAAAACAAGGTTAGTTCCGATTCTGGTTCGACGACGGCCAACAGTCAGACTAAGATTAATCAGACTAAGACTGAGAATCAATCCGAACAGAACTCTAACACGACTAAGGCAGTCCCTGGTTCTGACAGTGAAGCAATTAAGGCTGATACTAATGGTAAAGCAGTAGGTTCTACTAGTACTAGTTCAGTTGATTCGACTTCAGCTGCTAGTCAATCGATTAGTGATCAACTTAAGCCATCAGTCTTACAATCAGGTTCACAGCTTAATAGTGAGTCCACTATTAACAAGGCCTTAGACAACAGTCAGTCGATCACGTCTGCTTCCCAGCTTAACAGCGACAGCAGTAGCATTAGTAAGATGAACGATTCTACTAAGGCAAGTGTGACAACTAACCACGATGTTTATAACCAAGTTAAAGCCGTTGTTCCAAAAGACGCTACCGTTACCGTTGATTCACAAAACCAAGTCATTAACGTGGGCTTAGCCAACGGTTTGACACCCAATACTAGTACTTTAGCAGCTCTAAGTACCATTGGTGAAAACAACAACATGTCCGTTAATATCAAGGACTTAAGCGGCAATAAGAATAGCGATGCTAACAGTACTTCGACTTTGGCTGATAACGTTCTGTCAGACAGTGAAAACGTCTTGGCTAACAACAGTGAATCGACCAGCCAGAACGTTTCAACATCAACGTCAGAAAGCAACAGTGCTTTAACTAGTCAAAATGAGCAACAATCTACTAGTGCCCAAAATTCAACCAATGAAAAGCAACCAGTCACTAATCCGAACGTGGTACTAGCATCGCAACAAGATACCACAACGGTTCATGTGGCAACTGCGGACCAATTATACGATGAAATCGTGAACGGAACCGCTAATAACATCATCATTGATGATGACATTAACTTTGCTGATTTAAAGAACTTTAATAGTGGACAAGAAGTTGTTAATGACGTTAAAAACCCACGGAATTTAAAGATTGGTTCAGCCGCCGGGCACCATTACACGATTGATCTAAGGGGTTACACCTTTAACAACTGGAGTGGCCGAGTTAATAATACGACCGTTGAATATGACAATTTAGATATTTATGGCCGATGTTGGTATGGTTTTATGAGTCAATCAACCACGTACATTGTTAATAATGTCAATTACACTGGTGCTCAGTTTATTTACGGAAGAAATGGTTCTGGTGGTCCTACTGACGTTACGATCTACGGTAATGTTACCGCTCAGTCGGTTCCTTCTTACACTAATAAATTTTCTAATACCCCAATTCAAACGGAAGATGGTAGTCAACAGGTAATTGAAGCTGGTTCAATTACCTTTGGTGCTAACTCCAATTTCACTGGGACTAGTTACAGTGATAATGTTATCGAATTAAGTAAGGGTGGCAACGTTAATGGCGACGTTACGTTAGAACATGGTGCTACCGTTACCCTAATTCCTAACAATAATGGTGGTTCTAATGAAAACAGTAGAAACGGTACTGTTTATGGGATTACCACCAAGGGTGGCAATATTAATGTTGAAACAGGTGCTACTTTAAATATTATTTTGAATAATAATAATAGCAGTACAACTAGTTCCCTGGCCGGAGCCATCTATTCCTTTGGTAATACCGCCATTACTGTTAATGGCTCCATGAATATTATTGCTAATGGAAATATTAATCCTGGAAATTCTTCTCAACCAGGTTTGATTTACCTTGGCGATTCTTCTAGTGTCTTGGTTAACAGTGGCGGTAATCTTAACGTTACCTACAATCAATCTGGAAAGACGACTAGTTACCCACAAAGTTTAATTTACTTAAATAATGGTGGATACATCACCGTTGAAGATACTGGGAAAATGTCATTGAAGGCAACGGGGAGCCAACCAGTTATTCTAGTAAATAATGGCGGATCTGCCGGCACGATTACCATTACCGATCCTGAAAACGTTGTATTTGATTTAACTCAAAGTAATGCACAGAGTTTAATTGCAAGCAATCGGACTGTGTTTAGTGTTAAAAATGTATCAATGATAATTGGGAATGAATCCTTCCCAGACCCAACGAGTTATTTGAACTTCGAAATTGGTACAGATGGTAAAATTGGGAAAGTTGTGCTATACAATGTTAATTTTGATGAAGAAGAAAGAATTGAGGCCGTATTAAACGGTCAAAATCAGCCAAATTACCTTCAATTTGGATCTGGTAACACAGCTACGAGTAATAGTCACAGTACTTCTAATAGTCAATCAACCAGTACAATTGATAGTCACAGTGAAAGTGAAAGTGCTTCTACAAGTCAAGTAGATAGTTTGAGCGACTCAACTAGTGATAGCTTGAGTAAGATTGCTAGTAACAGTGATAGTTTAAGTGATTCTACTAGTAAAAGTGACAGTACTTCAGTAAGTGAAAGCGACTCAACAATTGACAGTTTGAGTAACTCTACCAGTAAGAGTGGCAGCGATTCTGTAAGTATCAGCGACAGCCTAAGCAATTCAACTAGTAAGAGTGAATCTGTAAGTACAAGTGATAGCTTGAGTGAGTCTACCAGCAAGAGTGAATCTATAAGTACAAGCAATAGCTTGAGTGAATCAACAAGTAAGAGCGGTAGTACTTCATTGAGTAACAGCGAATCCGCCAGCACTTCAATGAGCGACAGTCAATCTACTAGTACTAGCGATCAAAACTCAACAAGTACGAGCGGTTCCGTAAGTACCAGTGATAGTTTAAGTGAATCAACTAGCAAGAGCGATTCTGTTTCATTGAGCGATAGTCAAAGTGCTTCTACTAGCAAGAGTGGCAGCACTTCCTTAAGTGATAGTGAATCCACTAGTACCTCAATCAGTGAAAGTAACTCGACCAAGAGTGACTCTATAAGTACCAGTGATAGCTTAAGTAACTCGACAAGCAAGAGTGGCAGCACTTCAATGAGCGAAAGCGACTCAACAAGTAAGAGTGAATCAGTAAGTACTAGTGATAGTTTGAGTAACTCGACAAGTAAGAGTGATAGCACATCATTAAGTGGCAGTGAATCAACCAGTACTTCAGTGAGTGAAAGTAACTCAACTAAGAGCGACTCCATTAGCACTAGCGATAGCTTGAGTAACTCGATAAGCGAAAGCAAATCCAATAGTACTAGCGATGAAAACTCGACAAGCAAGAGTGGTTCCGTAAGTACAAGTGATAGCTTAAGCGAATCTACTAGCAATAGTGATAGCACTTCATTAAGTGATAGTGAATCAACTAGTACTTCAGTGAGTGAAAGCGACTCAACCAAGAGTGACTCATTAAGCACGAGTGAAAGCTTAAGTAACTCGACAAGTAAGAGTGATTCTGTTTCATTGAGTGGTAGTGAATCAGCTAGTACCTCAATGAGTGAAAGTAATTCCACTAAGAGCGAATCTGTAAGTACTAGTGATAGCTTAAGTGCATCTACTAGCAAGAGTGACAGCACCTCAATGAGCGAAAGCGATTCTACTAAGAGTGACTCTGTAAGTGCAAGTGACAGCCAGAGCACTTCTACTAGCAAGAGTGGCAGTGAGTCAGCTAGTACCTCAATGAGTGAAAGCAACTCAACTAAGAGTGAATCTGTAAGCACAAGTGATAGCTTAAGCGAATCTACTAGCAAGAGTGACAGCACTTCATTGAGTGGTAGCGAATCAACCAGTACTTCAATGAGCGAAAGTAACTCCACCAAGAGCGATTCATTAAGTACAAGCGACAGCTTAAGTGCTTCAACTAGTAAGAGTGGCAGTACTTCATTAAGTGGCAGTGAATCAACCAGTACTTCGATGAGTGACGAGAACTCGACAAGTAAGAGTGGATCTGTAAGTACTAGTGATAGTCAAAGTATTTCAACTAGCAAGAGCAACAGTACTTCATTGAGTGGTAGTGAATCAAAGAGCACTTCAATGAGTGAAAGTAATTCAACTAAGAGTGAATCAGTAAGTACCAGTGACAGCTTAAGCGAGTCCACAAGCAAGAGTGATTCTATTTCATTGAGTGATAGTGAATCGACCAGCACTTCAATGAGTGAAAGTGATTCCACTAAGAGTGACTCCGTAAGTATTAGTGACAGTCAGAGCACTTCTACTAGCAAGAGCGGCAGTACTTCATTAAGTGATAGTGAATCAACTAGTACTTCAATGAGCGAAAGCAACTCAACCAAGAGTGATTCCGTAAGTACGAGTGATAGCCAAAGTACTTCTACTAGTAAGAGCGACAGTGCTTCCTTAAGTGATAGCGAATCAACCAGCACCTCAATGAGTGAAAGCGACTCAACTAAGAGTGAATCTGTAAGCACCAGTGATAGCTTAAGCGAATCTACTAGCAAGAGTGGCAGTACTTCATTAAGCGGTAGCGAATCAAATAGCACTTCAATGAGCGAAAGTAACTCCACCAAGAGCGATTCATTAAGTACAAGCGACAGCCAGAGCACTTCTACAAGCAAGAGTGGCAGTACTTCATTAAGCGGTAGCGAATCAAATAGCACTTCAATGAGCGAAAGTAACTCCACCAAGAG
>NZ_JBWXVA010000078.1:0-241 GCF_059901235.1 Fructilactobacillus sp. X3R2C1 | reverse complement strand
CCCCCGACCTGTCTGGGCTTGACCTATACGCCCTCCAGGGCGACCAACTTCTGCGTCAGTTGCACCACGGGCGCCAGGCCGGCAATGCCAGCCCGACCCTGCGTGGCAGCGACCATGTACTGCCCCTGCCCAACAGCAGGCAACCACTGGACATCTACCTGCGCCTGGTCTCCGAGCACCAGTTGCGCCCGGCCATCAGCCTTGAACCTGCGGCCGTAGCCGCCTCGGACCATAGCCAGCC
>NZ_JBWXVA010000077.1:0-241 GCF_059901235.1 Fructilactobacillus sp. X3R2C1 | reverse complement strand
GGCCTGGCGTGCGTGTTCGGCGTTCTGGCGCACGGTGGAGGTCAGTTCCTCCATCGATGCGGCGGTTTCTTCCAGGTTGGCGGCCTGCTGCTCGGTACGGCGCGACAGGTCACTGTTGCCTGAAGCAATCTCACCGGCGGCCAGGGTGATGCTGGAAGCGCTGGCCTGGATCTGGCCGACGATCCGGGTCAGCTGCGTGACGGTCGTATTGGCGTCGTCGCGCATGCGCGCGAACACACCC
>NZ_JBWXVA010000076.1:0-242 GCF_059901235.1 Fructilactobacillus sp. X3R2C1 | reverse complement strand
GGTTTCAGGAATTTGCTATTTCTGTGCCGGCGATAGCGCCGCAAATATTCATACAACCGCCAGCTCCACCCGGTGCAAGTTGGTCAGGCTCACTTCACCCACACACACCAGGTTACGCAGTTTTTGCGCAATCACCTCGGCCCGGTGCCAGCTCAGGCCGCCAATGCCGACTTCGATGTCCAGCCAGTCATCCTGCTGGCTGACGTGCACGCTGTGCGGGGTCAGGAACTGCAGGGCAAACA
>NZ_JBWXVA010000075.1:0-242 GCF_059901235.1 Fructilactobacillus sp. X3R2C1 | reverse complement strand
ACCCAAGGGCGTGTGGCCAGCCACTCATTGGCGATGGTCTCGAAGCTGTCCGAGCCAAGGGCGGAGTGGGCGAGGGCGGCGGCCTTCTTCTGCGCGCCAGGGTCGACGCCTCGGGCCAGCAGTCGGCGGGCTTCGTCGCGGGCCTCTCTCGCGCGCGCCAAGGAGACATCCGGGTACAGGCCGATCGACAGCAGCTTCTCCTTGCCGGCGATGCGGTACTTCCAGCGCCAGCTGCGTGCGCC
>NZ_JBWXVA010000074.1:0-243 GCF_059901235.1 Fructilactobacillus sp. X3R2C1 | reverse complement strand
GAGGAACAGCGAGCG
This sequence comes from Fructilactobacillus sp. X3R2C1, assembly GCF_059901235.1. NCBI lineage: Bacteria > Bacillati > Bacillota > Bacilli > Lactobacillales > Lactobacillaceae > Fructilactobacillus > Fructilactobacillus sp. X3R2C1. The sequence goes on along the minus strand of NZ_JBWXVA010000074.1, from coordinate 228 downwards.
CTCCCAGAAGGTGCCCGGCAGCGGCGTGAAGCCGAGCGAGGAGTAGAAGCCCTCGCCCGTCTGGACCATCTTCTTCCAGTCATACTGCTTGGCCTTGAGCAGGTCGCCGACGTCGTAACCGAGGTCGCCGGCGCCCTTGGGCGCCACCACGTCGTAGATATTGCCCCATTCCTGCGCCCACATATTGCCGAGCAGGTCGGCGCGGATCGGGCCGGTCTTGGCCTGCAC
>NZ_JBWXVA010000073.1:0-243 GCF_059901235.1 Fructilactobacillus sp. X3R2C1 | reverse complement strand
CTATAAAAGTTAGACACTTGATAATCTCTCGACTTTTTTATTTTTTTGGTAACGAAAACTTTAAAATTTCGTTATAATGAAATAAGAATCTAATTTGTTGAATTAGATGAAACAGAACGTGGAAGCGTTTTGTTCATCGTGGGAGAGTCTAATGAATCCAGAACAATTTAAAGCCGCATTGGAAAAGCATGATCTGCAATTGTCGAGTCAGCAGGAGCAACAGTTTGCCACTTATTACAAGCT
>NZ_JBWXVA010000072.1:0-247 GCF_059901235.1 Fructilactobacillus sp. X3R2C1 | reverse complement strand
AGCGTAACGAGCGCGTAGTGATCATCGGTGCCACCAGCGGTGATACCGGTTCCGCCGCCATCGAAGGCTGCCGCCGTTGCGACAACGTCGACATCTTCATCCTGCACCCGCACCAGCGCGTGTCTGAAGTGCAGCGCCGCCAAATGACCACCCTCTTCGGCGACAACATCCACAACATCGCCATCGAAGGCAACTTCGATGACTGCCAGGAAATGGTCAAGGCCAGCTTCGCTGACCAGTCGTTCCT
>NZ_JBWXVA010000071.1:0-247 GCF_059901235.1 Fructilactobacillus sp. X3R2C1 | reverse complement strand
GGCCATGGTCACACCCAGTGCCAACCCGCTTACGCGGCCTTCGCCAGGAAACTGCTCGGCGGTGGCCGGCGCCGCTACCGCGCTCACACCGCCTGCCACGCAGGCCAGCACCACTGCTGCCAGCGCAATGCCCAGCGGCGCCGCTTCGGCCATCCAGCCGAACATCGACAACGGCAGCAGCGCTGCCAACACGGTCAGCCCCAGCAGCAGCGGTCGCCGGCCGTAGCGATCAGAGAGTGCACCGCAC
>NZ_JBWXVA010000070.1:0-248 GCF_059901235.1 Fructilactobacillus sp. X3R2C1 | reverse complement strand
GATCTATGCCGAGGCGCGCGACGACGACGAACTGCTCGCGATCATGGAGGAGGGGCTGCGCCATCGCGGCCTCGGCGCGGTGATCGGCGAAGTGAAGCGGATCGGCATGCCCGCCACCCGGCGGCTGCAGTTGGTGGCCGAGGGGGGCCGTACGATCGCGCTGTTGCTCAAGCGTCATGCCCGCGAAGGGAGCGATCCGCTGGGGGCGCCGTCCGCGGCGGTGACGCGCTGGCGGATCGGCTGCGCAC
>NZ_JBWXVA010000006.1:0-74815 GCF_059901235.1 Fructilactobacillus sp. X3R2C1 | reverse complement strand
TTATTCCGGCATAGCTCAGTTGGTAGAGCACCTGACTGTTAATCAGGTTGTCGACGGTTCGAGCCCGCCTGCCGGAGCTATGTCTGAGTGCTAACAACAATTGCCGTTAGCACTTTTAATTTATCGTCATTTTGCCGGCTTAGCTCAGCTGGTAGAGCATCGGTATCGTAAACCGAGGGTCACAGGTTCAAGTCCTGCAGCCGGCATAAATTTTTTATTCATTCTTAATGATGATTAAACCTTTGGCATAGCAAATAACGGGTGAATAGAATCTAATGGTGTGCTTGAATATGCACATACATACATGAAGACACAAGAATTTATTTCTTGTGTCTTTTTTTTATATTGCAAGTTTTATGTTAAACTTGGATCAGTGTTACATTTCATAACATAGGTTATTGACGCTTATATCAATAACGAATAGAATGGTGTCATATCAAGGAGATATGCGTATGAGTGAAAAAGTACTGAGGAAATCTTTAGCGGTTCTGCCAATGGGAACGGTTATGAAGCTTACTTCCTTATCATCCAGACAAATAAGGTATTACGATGATCATGGTCTTGTTCATTCTAAACGAACATCAGGAAACCGACGTTTGTATTCATTAGATAATGTGGACCAAATTCTTGAGATTCACAACTATCTTATTGAAGGAATGACAATTGCTCAGGTTAAAAGAGTATTTGAGAAACAACGTCGTCGAAAACTTTTACATAGTGGTGATAAATCACTTAGTGATGAAGATGTCCGCGAATACTTGAAAGACGATATTTTAAAAGCTGGACGCTTGTATGATGATTCTGATTTAAAGCAACAGGGTAAGTATTTAAAATAAGGAGACTACTTATGGTACATGATTATACAAAAGACGACATTCGCCAAATGGTAAAAGATGAAGACGTCCGATTTATTCGACTAATGTTTACTGACTTGATGGGCAGCATCAAAAATGTTGAGGTACCCGTTAACCAACTAAACAAGGTTTTAGATGGTAAGATTATGTTTGATGGATCTTCAATTGATGGTTTCGTACGCATTGAGGAAAGTGATATGTACCTGATCCCTGATCTTTCAACGTGGATGGTCTTCCCATGGGGTGACGAACACGGTAAGGTTGCTCGTCTGACATGTAGTGTTCATACATCAGATGGCGAGGTGTTCGTTGGTGATCCAAGAAATAATTTAATGCGTGTTCTGGATGAAATGAAAGAAATGGGCTTTTCTAACTTTAACATTGGCCCAGAACCTGAATTCTTCTTGTTCAAAATGGACGATAAGGGTAATCCAACCACTGAATTGAATGATCACGGAAGTTACTTTGATTTGGCACCAATGGATTTGGCAGCCAATATTCGTCGTGATATGGTTCTTGAATTAGAAAATATGGGCTTTCGAGTTGAGGCTTCTCACCATGAAGTAGCATCTGGACAACATGAAATTGATTTTCAGTACGACAACGCCGTGGTTACGGCAGATCATATTCAAACCTTTAAGTTAGTTGTAAAAACAGTTGCTAGAAAGTACGGATTATACGCCACTTTCATGCCAAAGCCACTGAATGGTATCAATGGATCTGGGATGCACATCAACATGTCATTGTTTGATAAAGATGGTGACAACGTCTTTTATGATAAAGATGGTGACCTGGAATTATCACAAACGGCATACTACTTCTTAGGTGGACTTTTGAAGCACGCTAAAGCATTAACTGCTGTATGTAACCCAATCGTTAACTCCTACAAGCGACTAGTTCCTGGCTTTGAGGCACCGGTCTATGTGGCATGGTCGGCATCTAACCGTTCACCATTAGTTAGAGTTCCAGCTAGTCGTGGTCTTAGCACTCGCCTTGAACTTCGAAGTGTTGATCCTTCAGCTAACCCATACTTAGCAATTGCATCAATTCTTGAAGCTGGTTTAGATGGTATTAAAAACAAAATTGAACCAGGTGAACCAATTGACCGTAATATCTATCATATGGATGGCAAGGAACGAAAATTAGATCATATTGAAAACTTACCTTCCACCCTTCATAATGCGCTTAAAGCATATGAAGCTGATCCACTTATGAAGAAAGCCATGGGACCTCACATGTATCAAAATTACTTGGATGCAAAGAACATGGAATGGAATGCTTACAGACAAAACGTTTCTCAATGGGAACGCGACAGATACCTAGATATGCTATAAAAAAACACCAACAGAGCGTTGGTGTGATTAAGGAATTACTTTTTAAGCAGTTTAACAATTTCAGCTAGATATTGATCAGTAAGGCTCGGTTCTTGAGCCTTCTTTTCTTGCTTTTTTTGATTTTTATTAGTTAATTTGTTGATAGATTTGACCAATAAAAAGACGATGAAAGCAATCAGCAGGAAATTGATGACTGAGTTTAGAAATAAGCCATATTTTATCTTTGCTTTTCCAACGGTGATGGCAAGTGATGAAAGATCGATTTTTCCTAAGAACAGTCCAATAAACGGGTTAAAAATGTTATTAACCAATGAAGTCACGATCGAAGTGAAGGCAGACCCGATGATAATTCCGACGGCCATGTCAACCACATTCCCTCGTGATATAAATTCTTTAAATTCCTTGAACAATGTATTATCCACTTCCTTTTCCTTGATAATCACTATTCTAACAAACTTTTTGTCGAGATATGATTGTAAATGAAAATCAAGAATGGTATTATTTCTGATAATTGTTAAAAGATTGACAGGAGGAGATTTTATGAACGGACAAGGCGAGAAGAGTCTCGACCATGCGTTCTTTGGGCAACCAAAAGGGTTGCAAACACTGTTCTTCACTGAAATGTGGGAACGATTCAGTTACTACGGGATGCGTGCAATTCTTTTATACTACATGTATTTCTCAGTCGCCAAGGGTGGATTAGGATTTTCTCCAACCACTGCAGCTTCAGTTATGGCAATTTACGGTTCACTGGTATTTCTAACTTCAGTGTTAGGTGGTTATTTAAGTGACCGAGTTTGGGGGAGTCGAAAGACTGTTCTGTATGGTGGAATTTTAATTATGTTTGGGCACGTGGTACTTTCATTACCATTTGGTGCCGGAGCGTTGTTTATTTCCATTGTCTTAATCACCGTTGGTACTGGATTGTTAAAACCAAATGTTTCAGAAATGGTTGGTGCCTTGTATGGTGAAAATGATCCAAGACGTGATACTGGATTTACCATTTTTGTTTTTGGGATTAACTTAGGTTCGTTCATCGCACCAATCTTAGTTGGGACCGTCGGAATGGACTTTAATTTCCATGCTGGATTCTCACTAGCTGCGATCGGAATGTTCTTTGCTTTAATTTACTACTACTTTAGTGGTAAAAAGACTTTGAGTATCGATGGCTTATATCCAAGTGATCCCTTAGAACCAGATGATTTGAATCGTTTAGTTCTTGAAATTATTGGTGGCTTAGCTGTATTTGCCGTTATTATCGCGGGGATGTGGTACTTTAAAGTTTTGAGTATTGATAACTTTGTTTTGTTATTGAGTATCATCGCAATTTTAACCCCAATTATTTACTTCGTTGTTATTTTGAGAAGTAAGAAGGTTACTAAGACAGAACATTCACGGGTTCTTGCCTATATTCCATTATTTATCGCTGCTGCGGTATTCTGGGCCATTGAGGAACAAGGATCCGTTGTTTTGGCTTTGTTTGCTGAAAATCAAACTAACAATAACCTTGGATTTTTGCACATTAATGCTACTTGGTATCAGTCACTTAACCCATTGTTCATTATGCTGTACACACCACTGTTCGCATTCTTATGGACATATCTGGCTAAAAGAAAAGAAGAGCCCAGCTCCCCAGTTAAGTTTACGTGGGGAATGTTTTTCGCTGGATTTTCGTACTTATTTATGATGATTCCAATTTTCCTATTTGGTTCATCAGCTAAAGTTAGCCCACTATGGCTAATTGGTAGTTGGGCCATTGTTGAAATTGCCGAAATGTTGATTTCACCAATCGGGCTTTCCGTTACCACCAAACTTGCTCCGAAAGCATTTGAATCACAGATGATGAGTATGTGGTTCTTAGCGGATGCTGCTGGTCAGGCGGTTAACTCACAAATCGTTAAGTTCTACACTCCGGGACACGAAATCGCGTACTTTGGAATCGTTGGACTTGTAGCCATCTTGTTTGGAATTGTCTTATTATTGATGATCAAACCAGTTAAAAAACTGATGGATGGAGTAAATTAAAATCACTATAATGAAAGGCGCTGTAAAGTTAGCGCCTTTTATTTTTTGAAAAAAAGTATTGACTAACATCATGATCCCGTGTAATATAATAAACGTTGATTCGTTACTACGAATTACTCATTTATTATGGAGGGGTAGCGAAGTCTGGCTAAACGCGGCGGACTGTAAATCCGCTCCTTCGGGTTCGGTGGTTCGAATCCACTCCCCTCCATTGATTCTTGGGCTATAGCCAAGTGGTAAGGCAACAGGTTTTGATCCTGTGATGCGCTGGTTCGAACCCAGCTAGCCCAATACTAATTATTGGTGTAAAATCGACTAACAAATGTTAGTCGATTTTTTTATGTCAAGGTAGGAGTAATTATGACAGTACCTGTTTATATTAAAATTCATGATGATATTAAGAGTAAGATCGAAGACGGAAGCTGGAAAGTGGGAAGCCGGATTCCATCTGAAAGAAAACTATCCGAACAGTACGGAGTAAGTCGAATGACGTTCAGGCAAGCTGTTCAAGCGCTCGTTGAGGATGGAATATTAAAACGGATTGCCGGCTCAGGAACGTACGTTACTAACCAAAAGGTTCAAGAAAAGATGTCCGGAGTAACCAGCTTTACTAACATTATGCTGGCTCAAGGAAAAAAGCCATCCACCAAAACCTTGTCATATAAGATTGTTGAGCCCACCTTTAAGGAAGCCTCTGTCTTGGGGCTGAGTCAGGATGATCGGGTTTTGCGGATGAATCGGATTCGCTATGGGGACGACATTCCAATTTGCTATGAAGTGGCAGCTGTTAATGCATCGATGGTCGAAGGGTTAAGTGAAGAAGACGTTTCTAGCTCCCTGTATCGTTCTTTAGAGGACAAGAAGGGACTTCGTCCAAGAAGCGCGAAGCAATTTATTTCGGCGATTTTAGCGACTGATCGGATTGCTGATTTACTGGATATTGAGGTTAAGGCACCCATTCTTAAGCTAAAACAGATATCTTATCTTCAAAATCAGCAACCATTTGAGTTTGTTCAGGCTCAGTACGCTGCTGAGCGATTTGAGTTTTACCTAAATAAATAAAAAAGAGCCCTACTAACGAGGGCTCGTAAAGTTGGATGAGATCACTTCTCATCCTTTTTTTGTTTTCTAACTAAATTTAAAAATTCAGGAATGGCTAGCATTCGTTTAAAACGGGTGGGTTCTTTAAAAAGGCGATAGAGCCATTCGATGTGATGATTAATCCAGAACTTAGGAGCTCTCTTGACGTGTCCAGCTAAGACGTCAAAGCTTCCTCCCACCCCAATCCACAAGCAGTTATTTTTATTGCGATATTTTGCAATAAATTCTTCTTGCATAGGGAAACCAGTCGCAACAAAAATCATGTCAATGTCGTTGTTTTCAATGTTGTTAATGATGGGAGTGTCGTTTTTAAAATAACCGTCCTGCATCCCCACAATTTTTAAATGTGGATAGTTAACGGTTAAGACTTTTCGTAAATCAAATACGACATCGGGTTTGGCTCCCAGAAAATAAGCTGACTTGTTATTTTGGTTTCCCCAAGTTAACAGTGCTTTAAAAATGTCATAACCGGTGATTCGTTCTGACATTGGGTCATTTAGCATTTTGGCACCCTTGATAATGCCAATCCCATCTGGCACGACGTAAGTGGCGTCTTTTAAAACTTTTTGGTAGTGAGGATGACGATCAGCATAAACTACGATTTCTGGATTGGCGGTTACCACAAACGTGTTTTGGTGGTCGTCTATTTGGGATTCAATCACCTGCATAAATTCGGTGAAAGTCGCGTTAATAAAGGGAATGGAAGCGATGTTGGTGGTCGGGAATTTGTGCGTCATTTGTTAGCCTTCTTTTTGGGTATTATGTGATATAATGTGCAACGAGTAACAACAATAGTTTAGCCTGAAATGGCTAGAGGAGATTAAAGATGTCAACATTACAAAGTCCTAATAATTTAACTTTACACACTGACTATTATGAAATCAATATGATGGCAACTTATTTTGAAAAACATATGCAAAATCGTCATGCTGTATTTGAAGTTTTTTTTAGAGACATGCCCTTTGGAAATGGATATGCCGTCTTTGCAGGATTAAAACACATTATTGAATATATTAACAACCTTCACTTCACTGATGAGGACATTAAGTATTTAAAGTCAATTAGCGATTATTCCGATGAATTTTTAGATTATCTTCGTAACTTTAAGTTTACTGGGACAATTCGTTCTGCTGTTGAGGGTGATTTAGTTTATAACAACGAGCCCATTGTTCAAGTTGAAGGAACGATTGCGGAATGTCAATTAGTTGAGACCGCTATTTTGAACATGGTGAACTATCAGACTTTAATCGCTACTAAAGCGGCCCGAATTCGAATGGTGGCTGGAAATAATCCTTTAATGGAGTTTGGTAGTCGTCGAGCCCAAGAAGTTGATGCAGCACTGTGGGGAACCAGAGCGGCATACATTGGTGGGTTTAACGCGACTTCCAATGTGTTAGCCGGTAAGGAATTTGGCATTCCTGTCAGCGGAACGATGGCGCACTCTTTGATTGAATCATTTGGAAATGACTATGATGCATTTATGGCATACGCCCAAACTCATAAGAACTGTACTTTTCTGTTGGACACCTTTGATACCATTAAAAGTGGGGTCCCAAATGCAATTCGAGTTGCAAAAGAAATGGGCGACAAGATTAACTTTCAAGGTGTCAGAATTGATTCCGGTGATATGGCGTACTTATCAAAAAGAGTTAGAGAAATGCTGGATGAAGCTGGCTTTAAGGATGTTCAAATTGTGGCTTCCAACGACCTTGATGAATACACCATTAGTAGTTTGAAGATGCAAAATGCCAAAATCGACTCTTGGGGAGTTGGGACCAAGCTAATTACGGCTTTTGACCAACCCGCACTTGGTGCGGTTTACAAGTTGGTCTCGGTTGAAGATGAACAGGGTCACATGGTCGATACCATTAAACTTTCCAATAACGCCGAAAAGGTTTCAACTCCGGGTAAGAAGCAAGTTTGGCGGATTACTGAAAAAGACGACGGTAAGTCTGAGGGAGATTACATCACACTTGATGGTGAAGATCCACGTGAACAGTCTTCCGTGTACATGTTCCATCCGCATTTCACTTACATTAACAAGACTATTACCAACTTTAATGCTCAACCGCTCTTACAAGATATCTTTAAAGATGGAAAGCAGGTATATCAAATGCCGACGTTAGAGGCTACTAAGCAGCATGCGACTGACTCTTTGAAGGCACTCTGGCCAGAGTACAAGCGTCAGTTAAATCCACAAGATTACCCAGTTGATCTTTCTAAGAAATTATGGGACCACAAGATGAGTTTGATTAATGAAATTCATAATGGGGTTGAGCAAAAATTAGAGTAGGTGATAGTAATGGATGAGAAACAAAAACGACTGCAAAAACAGATTATTAGTGCTTTAAGGGTTCAACCAAAGATCGATCCTGAAACGGAGATTAGACGTAGTGTTGATTTTATCAAGGATTACGTTAAAAAGAATTCGTTTATTAAATCAGCAGTACTGGGAATCTCTGGTGGTCAAGATTCCACTTTGACGGGAAAATTGGCATCGATGGCAATGAATGAATTAAGGGAAGAAACGGGTGATACTGAATATCAGTTTATTGCGGTTCGTCTTCCTTATGGCGAACAAGCTGATGAATCGGACGCCATGAAAGCCATTGATTTTATGGATGCTGATCGGGTTGAACGCGTCAATATCAAGGATTCAGTCGATGCGATGGTAAAAGCGGTTGAAGCTAACGGTGATGCTGTCTCTGATTTTAATAAGGGCAACGTTAAAGCTCGGACGCGGATGATCGCACAGTTTACCATTGCTGGTGCCAATCAAGGGATTGTACTTGGCACTGATCATGCCGCCGAGGCGGTGACCGGTTTTTACACTAAATTTGGCGACGGCGCCTCTGATATTGTTCCAATTTGGCGACTGGATAAACGGCAGGGTCGTGCGCTTCTTGAGTACCTTGACGCACCTAAAAACCTTTACGAGAAAACCCCAACGGCGGATCTTGAAGATGATCGTCCAGCTCTTCCAGATGAAAAAGCACTTGGGGTTAGTTATAAAAATATTGATGACTTTTTAGAAGGCCAGGACATTAGTTCTAGTGCAGCTAATGTGATTGAAAATTGGTATTTGAAAACTCAACATAAGCGACACCTTCCCATTAATGTTTATGATACGTTTTGGAAATAAATTTGATTACAATAACTCCGTTAATTATTTAATGGAGTTTTTATTTGAAAGATTATGGTGAAAAAATGGAAAAAACTTTAATTGATCAAACTGCAAAAGCGTTACCACACATTTCGAAACGACAAATTCAACAAACCTTAGAAATGCTTGAGGATGGTAATACCGTTCCGTTTATTGCACGATACCGCAAAGAGAGAACCGGTAATTTGGATGAGGTTTCTATTCGAAAACTTGAGGATACTTACCAGCGTCTAGCAAAGCTGAGCCACCGAAAAGAAGAAGTGGTAAAAAAGATTGACGAAGAGGGCCAATTAACCAAGCAGTTAAGACAAGACATTTTAAGTGCTGACAGTATTCAGATTGTGGAAGACTTGTATCTGCCATATAAGCAAAAGCGAAAAACAAAGGCGATGGTTGCAAGGGAACGGGGATTAGAGCCACTTGCAACTGCAATTTTAAAGTTTCAAAATGAGCCATTAAAACAACTGGCAAAGTCCTTTATAGATGAGGATCACGACGTTAGTTCCGTTGATGACGCTTTAGATGGAGCCCGTGAAATCATTACGGATGCCATTGGAAACAACGCTAAGTTTCGGGAATGGATTCGAAACTATACCTTAAAAAACGCTATGCTGGCGGCAAAGGTTAAGCCTAAGGGAAAGGTCAATGACGAAGGTGGCGTTTATGGTGATTACTACGATTTTAGTGAGCGAGCCAAAACGGTTCCGAGTTATCGGGTTTTAGCAATCAATCGTGGTGAGAAAGCAAAGGTATTGACCGTGAAACTAGATGTTGATGTTAATGCCATTATGCATTACATTGATTTTCATGTGGTTAGTAATCATAATGGTCCCGCAGTTGACTTTGTTAAAGACGCTTCAAAAGATGCTTATAAGCGCTTCATCGGTCCGGCCATCGAACGTGAAATTCGTTCCACTATGACCGAAGCCGCAGAAAATCATGCCATTGAAGTGTTTGGAAGAAATTTGTATCACCTGTTAATGCAGGCACCAATCAAGGGTAAGGTAGTTCTTGGCTTTGACCCAGCTTACCGGACGGGATGCAAACTAGCGGTTATTGATGTAAACGGTAAATTCTTGGCAAAGGAAATTATTAAAGCTACTAAACCAGCAACGGAAGCACAACAAGCGCGTGCTAAAGAACAGTTGATTGACCTGATTAAGAAGTATCACGTTCAAATGATTGCGATTGGTAACGGAACCGCGTCACGCGAATCGGAACAATTTGTCGCTGAGGCAATTAAATCCATTGATTATCCGGTTCATTACGTAATTGTTAGTGAAGCTGGGGCATCGGTATATTCTGCTAGTAACAATGCGCGAAAAGAGTTTCCTAACCTTCACGTTGAGGAACGTTCAGCCATTAGTATTGGAAGACGACTACAGGATCCACTTTCTGAGTTGATTAAGATTGACCCCAAAGCGGTTGGGGTTGGTCAGTACCAGCATGATGTCTCTGAAAGTAACCTTGATGCACAGTTGGATCGGGTGATTGAGACCGCCGTTAACCAAGTCGGGGTCAACTTGAACACCGCTAGTCCAAATCTACTTGAACACATCTCGGGATTAACTAAATCCACTTCACAAAATATTGTTGAATATCGGGATGAAAACGGTGCTTTTTCTAACCGTAATCAATTAAAAAAAGTTAAACGATTAGGGCCAAAGGCTTTTGAACAATCAGTTGGATTTTTACGTATCATTAATGGCAAGAATCCATTGGACAATACTGATATTCACCCAGAAAGTTATCGGCAAGCCAAAGAAATTTTGTTAGCATTGGGACTTACAATTGATAATTTTAGTTCTGATGAAGGTCGAAAAAAGCTTGAAAAAGCAAATGAAGTTGATTTATCACAATCACTATCAATTGATCAGCAGTTGGTCAAAGATATTTTAGCTAGTTTGAAAAATCCCGGACGTGACCAACGTGATACGATGCCGAAGCCGTTGCTTAAATCGGACGTCATGAAGATTGAAAACTTGAAATCGGGAATGAAATTACAGGGAACCGTTCGCAATGTTACGGATTTTGGTGCGTTTGTCGACATTGGAGTAAAACAGGATGGTCTCGTTCATATTTCAAAAATGAGTGATCGGTTTATATCGGATCCAGCAAAGCTTGTTTCTGTTGGTGACATTGTCGACGTGTGGGTGTTAAGTGTTGATTTAGATCGAAAACGAATTAAACTTTCCATGGTTGGTCCAGAATAGGAGCGAACTTATTTGCATGACGATGAATTACAGAAACTGGTCGAACAAATTTCATTGGAGTCATTTGGTAAACCATTTAAGCACCGCGCATATTTTAATGGTCGATTGAAAACCACGGGTGGTCGGTACCACCTTAAAGATCATGATATTGATATTAATCAAACGATGGCGAAGGGGATCTCTAGAGAAGAACTTGTGGGAATCATTAAACACGAACTCGTTCATTATCATCTTCATTTATCAGGGTATTCCGCTAATCATCGTTCAAAAGAATTTAAGCAGTTGTTAAGAGCTGTGGGTGGTAGTCGTTATGCTCCAATTTTGAAAGCACAATCAGCTTATCATTATCTTTATGAGTGTACTAAGTGTGGCCAATTATATCGGCGAAAGCGACGGGTTAATATCTCACGTTTTGTATGTAGTAAGTGTCGTGGTAAGCTAAAACTAGTTAAGAAGGAGTGAAGTATCATGGAAAAAATTATTGTGAGAGTTCCAGCAACTTCTGGTAATGTTGGTAATGGCTATAATTCGGTTGCGCTCGCTCTTCATATGTATTACACGGTGATCGTTGAAGAAGAAACTGAGAAGTGGCGGGTCAATCATGCGTTTGGCGATTCAGTTCCTCACGATGACAAAAATTTGGTGGTTCAAACGATTTTAAAGGTTAACCCTAAAATCATGCCCCATCAACTAACGGTAATGTCAGATGTTCCACTGGAAAAGGGACTTGGGTCTAGTACCACGGCGATTGCTGCGGGAATTAAAATTGCTAACAAGCTTGAAAATATGAACTTATCAGTTAATGACCAAATTAACATTGGTAGTCGAATGGAAGGACATCCTGACAACATTGCCTCAGCCATTCTGGGAGATATAACAATTTCTCACTATGAGGATGGAAAGACTGACGTTGTCAAAGCTCATATGCCCGATGAAATGCAAGCCTTGGTTTTCATTCGAAATGAGAAAATTACCCAACAGAGGGGAATGGAACGTTTCCCAAAGGAAATTACGTTTGGTCAAGAGGTACAGACTAGTAGCGCTTCGAACGTTTTTGTCGCTGCATTAATGCAAAATGATTGGAATAAAGCGGCCCGAATGATTGAAGCTGATAGTCTGGTTCGCACTGGACAGGGTAATGATTTTAAAGACTTCAAAGTAATTAAACAGACTGCTCATGAACTAGGAATCTACGGAACTTACATTAGTGGAGTGGGTTCATCGATTGTCACGCTAGGAGATTATGACCAACTCACCAAGTTACAACAGAAGATTGAAAGTAACGATCAATTGGATGGAGTATGTAAGTTAGTTGACCTTGATAGGGATGGTGCCACGATTCGTGGTGAAGAATAATTAAAAAATTCATTGCGCTATCTTGTTAAATTTGCTATGATGTTTATTGTAGCAATGCGGCCATGGCGGAATTGGCAGACGCGCAAGATTAAGGATCTTGTCGGGATTTATCCCGGTGGAAGTTCGAGTCTTCTTGGCCGCATCATTTAATTCAAGAACACCATATCATTTTAAGATATGGTGTTCTTTTTAATTCTAAGTCTCTTTTATTGACATTGAGTTGTGCACGATTAATCTAAGAAGTGAACGATTAATTAACAAGGATGGTGTGATAATTATGTCAGATAAATTAACAACCGAAGCTGGTCAACCGTGGGCTAACAACGAACATTCTCAAACAGCTGGTTTTCGTGGTCCTGTTTTGATGCAGGATTATCAATTACTAGAAAAGTTAGCTCATTTTAATCGTGAGAGGATTCCAGAGCGAGTCGTTCATGCTAAAGGTGCTGGTGCCAAGGGCGTTTTTAAACTTACACATGACATGAGTAAGTACACTAAAGCTGATTTATTCAATGGTGTGGGCAAAGAAACCCCAATGACCATTAGAATCTCGCAGGTTGCGGGTGAAGCTGGTTATCCTGACACCGTTCGTGATGTTCGTGGATTTGCGTTGAAATTCTACACGCAAGAAGGCAATTACGACATTGTTGGTAATAATACTCCGGTGTTCTTTGTTAACGATCCACTTAAGTTTCCTGACTTTATTCATTCCCAGAAGCGTGATCCTAAGACTCATTTACGTTCACAAGAGATGCAGTGGGATTTCTGGTCTCATTCACCAGAATCAGTTCACCAGGTCACCTACCTGATGGGTGATCGTGGTAATCCGGCTAGTTATCGAACAATGAATGGTTATGGAAGTCACACGTATAAGTGGGTTAATAAAAAAGGAACTCCATTTTGGGTTAAGTATCACTTCATTAGCCAACAAGGGGTTAAGAACATGACTAATGAACAAGCTTCAAAAGCAGCAACTGAAGATACCGATTATTTAATTCATGATTTATACGATGCAATTGAACAAAAGAACTATCCAACATGGAAAGTTTACGTTCAGATTATCCCTTATCAAGCGGGAATTGATTACAAACCAGATATTTTTGATGTAACTAAAGTGGTTTCTCATAGGGATTACCCACTACAAGAAGTTGGGGAATTTACCTTAAACCAAAATCCAACTAACTATTTTGACGATGTGGAAGAATTAGCCTTCTCACCCGCTAACCTGGTTCCTGGGATTGAAGCAAGTCCTGATAAGTTACTTCAAGGACGGTTGTTTGCGTATAAGGACGCTGAAAGATATCGTTTAGGCGCTAATTATGAACAATTAAAGGTCAACCGTCCATTAGACAAGGTTGAAAATTACGAACGTGATGGTCAAATGGCACAAGGACAAGACGGATCGGTCAACTATGAACCCAATGGTAAGGGCGGACCAGTTGAAGATCTGAGTGCTTCAATCAGTCCCGATAAAGTGGAAGGTGAAACCGGAGCTTTTAAACCATATGACACTGACTACTATAGTGCAGCCGGAAAGTTGTATCATGTAATGAAACCAGAGGAACGTGATCGCCTAATTAATACGATCAAAGGAACACTTGGTTCCGTTGATAACCATGAGATTAAGGTCTTAGAAACCAGACAATTTTATAAGGCTGACCCAGAGTATGGGACTCGAGTAACAAAGGCTCTTGGCCTTGATTTAAATGAAATTAGATAAAAGATCCCTTAAATAAAAATAGACTTGCAAGATAGGTTATTAGCCCTATTCTTACAAGTCTATTTTAATATGCTGGTGCCGTTGAGTTTGGATCGGTGGTACTCCCTGATGAATCATTGGTAGCAGTATTGTTGTTGGATGGATCACCATTACTAGGGGAATTGGTTTCTTGTTGTTTAGGAGTTAAACCCTTAGCTTGCGGTAAATTCAAGGTGGTTCGAATATGGTTTGAGACGTTCATCAATTCGTCTGGTTGGGCGACTTGATAACTGACTCCGTTAATCATTGCTTCATTCCCCTGAAGGGTCTCAGACTTGATGTGATGAGTGGCTGGACCATACTTAGATCTAATGGCAATCATGTCATCAAAGGATAAATCGGTTTTGAGGTTTCCATTTAATGATTCAAGAATTTGTTGGTACCTGGGAATGGAAGAAATTCCCATTCCTTTCATCACTAATTTTTCTAAGACTTGCCGTTGTCGCTGTTGGCGACCGTAGTCACCTTTCGGGTCATCATCCCTCATTCGAGAATAATCAAGGGCTTGATCACCATCTAGATGGGTCATTTTGCCCTTAACTACATTGGCATTCCCATACTTAAACGTCAATGGTGGCTTCACTTCGACACCCCCAACGGAATCAACCATCTGTTTTAAACCACCCATGTTAACGATCGCAAAGTAGTCGATGGGAACGTTTAAGAGATGCTGGACAGTTGAAATGGCAGTCTTTGGACCACCGATGGTGTAAGCAGCGTTGATTTTTTCGTATGGCTGTGAGTCACCGTCGACCACGACTTTGGTATCGCGGGGGATACTGGTTAAGTAAGTGGTCTGCTTTTGCGGGTTAACGGTAGCGACGATAATGGTGTCGGTGCGGCCAACGTCGTGTCTACCAAGGGCGCCCGTGTCGGTTCCCATTAGTAAGATTGAAAACGGTTTTCGTTTCTTTAGAAGATTTGAGACGTTTCTTGATTTTCCAATTCCATCGTCTTGAAACGTTCCTCCAAAGGAATGACGAGCCTGGGTGTAAGCACGGAAACCAAAAGCAAGGGCAATGATGACAATCAATAAGATGATACCCATAAAAGTCCAGGCAACTGGATGGTGCGGCTCGTTATCATAGTCAACGGCTGGCTCTGACTTTGGTTCGGAAAAATGTGGATTACCAGCTCGCCGGCTATATTCGCGATTGTCGTCATTATTATTATCGTAGTTTGACATTATTATTCCCCGCTTATTTATTAATACTGCCCCAAATTATATAGCAGTTATGGCAGCTAACGCTAGTTATTTCTCAACTTTTTAGTAGATTTTAATATAACCGTATTATTCTTATTGGGGCAATTTCTAGTGGTGTAAAATCGTGTGGTACAATAACTTAAGTAAAACTTACAAGAATAGGATGATCAAATGGGTATTTTTTTTAAGAGTATATCAGGGATATTAATTGTACTGATCATGATCGTGCTCGGTTTTGTTTTGGCTAAACGGCACTGGTTTAATGATGATTCAACTAACTTAATTGTTAAACTGGTTATTGACGTAGCCTTGCCGTGTTACATGATCTATACGATTGGTCGCGATTTTACGACCGACACGTTACTTTCAACGTTGCCAGACTTAAGATTTCCGGTCATTAGTATGTTAATCATGTTTGGGATTTCGGTGGCAATTGCTCGGGTGATTCGAATTAAAAAGTATCATCGGGGGGTGTTTGAATCGATGTTTTTAAATTCAAACACCGTCTTTGTCGGATTGCCGGTTAATATGGCTCTGTTTGGGGCCAAAAGTTTACCGTACGTGTTAGTTTACTACATGGCTAATACGACCTTTTTTTGGACCATTGGTGTTTACTTAATCCAACGTGATGGGGACGCTAATTCCAAGTTTGACTGGAAAAAGACCGTGAGTAAAATTTTGTCACCACCATTGCTGGGATTTATCTTTGGGGTGATTTTAGTTTTACTGCGAATTAAAATTCCCAACTTTTTAATGAGTGATTTCCAATATATTGGTGGGTTAACCATCCCACTTTCAATGATGTTCATTGGAATTTCGATGGCAAATATCAACTTTGACAAATTTGACTTTAGTTCTTCTAATTGGGGAATTTTACTGGGTCGATTCGTGATTTCACCAATTTTAATGGCACTGTTGGTTATTCCAACTGGGATGCCAGTTTTGATGAAACAAGTCTTCATTATGCAGGCTGCCATGCCGGTTATGACTAATGCACCAGTGGTAGCCAGAAAGTATGGTGCGGATGCAGATTATGCTTCACTGATGGTCGCTGAAACCACGATCATCAGTTTAATTGTTTTGCCCATTTTAATGGTGATTGTGCAACAAATCCGTTAAGACGAGTCAATTGAAAAATAGACAAGTAAAGAATGGGAGTAGTAGCTTAAAGTGAAAAAATCAGTGATTTATGTGTTAATTTCGACGTTAATGTTTAGTTCGATGGAGATTGCCCTAAAGGTGGCAGGAAGTGAGTTTAATCCAATTCAGTTGAATTTACTTCGTTTCTTCATTGGTGGGATTGTCTTGTTACCCTTTGCGTGGTATGAATTACATAAACGACGACGCAAAATCAACTTAAAGGATTGGAAGACGTTTGCGTTTACCGGTTTTGCGTGCGTGGTAATTAGTATGACCCTGTACCAGTTAGCGATTGTGTACGATAAGCCAGCTATTGTGGCCGTCCTGTTTAGTTGTAATCCGGTCTTTGCCGTAATCTTTGCGTACTTCATTTTGCATGAACGAATTGGACGGGCCAACTTAATCTCATTAATTATTTCGGTCATTGGCTTAATTGTGATTGTTAATCCATTTAACTTAACTAATCCAGTTGGAATTATTTTGTCACTCTTATCGGCTGTTACTTTTGGCTTTTACAGTATTTTGTCGCAGTATTGCTCGGTCAAAAGAGAATTAGATGGAGTTACCATCACTTGTTTCACTTTTATTGCTGGTTCTTTGGAGTTATTTGTTTTATCATTGATTACCAATATCCCGTTTGTTTCAAGTGGGATGAAATCGGTGGGATGGTTGAGTCAGTTTGCATCCATTCCGATCTTAAGGGACGTTAATTTACAAAATTTCTGGATTTTATTCTTTATCGGAGTCTGTGTAACCGGCGGCGGTTTTGCGTTTTATTTTTTAGCGATGCAAGAATCAGGGGTCTCAATTGCTTCCCTAGTATTCTTTATTAAGCCAGGTTTGGCTCCAGTCTTAGCAATGATTTTTGTGGGCGAAAAGATTAATCTGCCTACCATTATAGGAATTGTGATTATCCTGATTGGTTCGGTGGTTACGTTTGTAGGTGAGCGTTATAAAGAGACCGATTCAACCATGTTAGACGATCAGACGATTGAAGAAGGTAAATAAATTTAGTTTATTGAGGCGGTTGTATGAGTAAGTTAGTAATTATGAGACATGGCGAAAGTGTCGCAAATCACACTAATACCTTTACTGGATGGAGTGATGTTCCACTGACTAAGAAGGGCGTAGAAGAGGCAATTAAGGCCGGCAAACGCTTAGGTCAGACCGGGATTCAGTTCGGTGATGTTCATACATCAGTCTTAAAACGGGCGATTGTCACCGCTGACATTGTTTTGGACGTGATCAATCAGGATTTTATTCCTGAACATAAGACGTGGCGCTTAAATGAGCGACACTATGGTGCTCTTAGGGGTCAAAATAAAGAGGAAGTTAGAAAGCGGGTCGGAGACGAACAGTTTATGAAGTGGCGCAGGAGTTTTTACGCTGTTCCCCCTAAATTAGATCAGGTGTCCCCGATTCGAAAATATCGGCGCTTAGGTGTAATTGAGCCACCAGCTGAAAGCCTTAAAATGGCTTATGACCGGATGATTCCGTACTGGCAGGATTCGATTGCCCCCAAATTGCTGGATGGTAAAAATCAACTGATAGTTGCTCACGGAAGCACACTGCGAGCTTTAATTAAATATTTAGAAAATATCAGTGATAAAGGAATTGATGGCGTGGAAGTTAAAAACGGGAAGCCGATCATTTATACCTTTGACCCAGATTTAGATATTTTAGATAAGACCTACCTTAAATAACAAAAGGACGAAAACTCAATCAAAGTTTTCGTCCTTTTGTTATTTAGATTTTGATGATAGTTGCGTAGTTATTTTTGGGTCGGTTAAATCATTAGCGAGCTTCAATTGTTTCCGGTCCGTCGGGATGTTCTACGATAATGGTATTTACGATGTTCAAGAACAGCCCATGTTCCACAATTCCTGTCATACTATCAAGTTTTTTGCCCAGTTGAACGGGAGTCGTGATTTCAGGTAAGCCTAAGTCAATAATGTAGTCACCAGAATCGGTTGTTAATTTCCCTCCATTCGTGCTTTGACGAAATTTCGGATGAAGTCCCATCCGATTGAGACGACGATATAGTTGGCCACTGCCATAAGGGATTACTTCAAGCGGAAGTGGAAAATTGAGTTTTTTAACCATCTTACTTTCGTCAACAATCCACATGTTACGATCAGAATTAATGGCAACGATTTTTTCCATCAGGTGAGCGGCTCCACCGCCTTTAATTCCCTGAAAATTTTTGTCAATTTGATCGGCCCCATCAATGGTTAAATCAATGTGGTCGACTTCGTCAACATCCTTAGTAGTGATGCCTAAGCTTTCCGCGTGACGCTTAGTTTTACTGGAAGTGGGCACACCGATAATATCTAGATGTTCATTTTTGATGCGCTCTCCCAGTGCGTCTACCATGTACTTGATGGTGGTACCAGATCCAAGACCCAGTACCATCCCATCCTTAACGTGCTTAACAGCTTCTTTTCCAACGTGTTTCTTTAATTCTCGCTGATCTGCTGAATTCATTTGATTGTTCCCCTTCAAATTAAGTCGTTACTTTTAGTAACTTGACCACTATTATTAATTTTCAATGGTCTTTATGATTTTGTCAAGCAATGTCAAAATTTAAGAAATACTGGTAAAATAATAGTAGGAATTTTTGAGAATAAAGGGGTATTAGAAGATGCAAAGAGGCTTTGAGATTGTTTCAAAATATCAGAATGACGGCTTGACTTTGCCAAAACGAGCAACTGAAAAGGCTGCCGGATATGACTTTGCCAGTGCCGTTGACATGGTTATTCCGTCAATCTGGAAAACTGGTTTAATTCGGTCATTTGGTATCATTAAGGCTAGAAGAAAGTTGGATCAACAAGACATCATGGATTCAGAGAATGCTTTAAAGCCCTTTTTGGTTCCAACGGGAATTAAGGCTTACATGCAGCCAAATGAAGTGTTGATAATCGCGAATCGCTCAAGTAATCCTTTAAAACGAAACTTGGTAATTCCAAACGGGATCGGTGTTATTGACGCTGATTATTACAATAATGAAAGTAATGAGGGTGAAATTTTTGTCCAGATTCTAAACTTTGGAATCGTCGACCGTAAGATTAAAAAAGGTGATCGAATTGGACAAGGAATCTTTATGCCTTATTTACTTGCGGATCAAGATGAGGGACCAAAGCTGACTCGAAATGGGGGATTTGGTTCTTCTGGCAAATAGTTAGGAAATGATTTAATGGCTAAAGCAAAAACGCAATATGTTTGTTCCAACTGTGGATATATATCACCACGATATCTAGGTCGTTGTCCTAACTGTGGTGAATGGAACACGATGGTTGAACAAACGGTCCAAAAAAATGATACCAAAAAGGCGAACGTGAGTCGGGTTTCACTGAGCGGGACTAAGTCGCAACCCCAGCTAATTAGACAAGTTAGCGCTGAAAGTGCTCCGAGGATTCAGGTTGATTCAAATGAACTGAATCGGGTGCTTGGCGGAGGCGTGGTTCCAGGTTCACTGGTCCTAATCGGTGGTGATCCGGGGATTGGTAAGTCAACGTTACTTCTCCAAGTCTCCGGTCAATTAGCAGCCTCAGGACAAAAGGTACTGTACGTCTCAGGAGAAGAGAGTGCCGATCAAATTAAGATGAGAGCTGATCGCCTCAATGTTTCTGAAAAAGGGAACTTATACCTTTATCCAGAAACGGATATGACTTCAATCAGGAAGGCAATTGAAGAAGTGAAGCCGGACACCGTTATCATTGACTCCGTTCAAACCATGCAAGAAGATGAGATCCCGTCTGCGATTGGGTCTGTTACGCAGGTTCGAGGCGTTACCTCGGATTTAATGAACATCGCAAAAACCAATGGTATCACCATTTTCTTGGTGGGACACGTTACTAAGGGTGGTACTCTTGCCGGCCCAAAGACTTTAGAGCACATGGTTGACACCGTTCTTTATTTTGAAGGGGACAAACATCATTCTTATCGATTACTACGCGCCGTTAAAAACCGATTTGGATCTACGAATGAGCTCGGAATTTTTCAAATGGATGAAGATGGGCTAAAAGAAGTCAAGAATCCATCTGAGATTTTTTTAGAGGAGCGTTTGAAGAACGCTACCGGATCAGCAATTGTGGTAGCAATGGAAGGAACTCGTCCGATTCTGGTTGAACTTCAAGCCTTAATTGTTCCCTCGGTTTTTGGGAATGCGCAAAGAACTGCGTCTGGACTGGATCGAAATCGTGTTTCACTGATTATGGCGGTTCTTGAGAAACGGGCTGGATTGATGTTACAAAACCAGGATGCTTATTTAAAAGCTGCTGGTGGGGTCAAACTTAATGAACCAGCCATTGATTTGGCAATGGCAATTAGCATTGCGTCAAGTTATGAGAATATTGGAACCGATCCAAAAGAGTGTTACATTGGTGAACTTGGTTTGACTGGTGAGATTAGAAGGGTCAATCGAATTGAGCAACGCGTTATTGAGGCCCAGAAACTAGGTTTTAAGCGCGTATTGGTTCCTAAATATAATCTAAAGGGATGGACTCCACCTAAAAATATTCAGGTCATAGGAGTTTCAACCATTACCGAAGCTCTCAAAACAGCATTAAAAAAGTAAAATATTTTCATTTCAATTGGTCTAGTTCATAATGAACTGAAGGGTTAATTATGATGTTAATATTGAACAATCATTAGGAGGTTGGACATGTTAAAAGTTTATAATTCACTTACAAATGAAAAAGAAAAGTTTGAACCAATCACACCGGGTGTGGTTAACATGTACGTCTGTGGTCCAACTGTTTATAACTATATTCACATTGGCAATGCGCGAAGTGTAGTGGCATTTGATACCATTCGTCGTTATCTTGAATATTGTGGTTATAAGGTGAATTATGTGTCTAATTTTACCGATGTTGATGATAAAATGATTAACGAAGCCAAAAAAGAGGGAACCACGGTTTCTAAATTAGCCGATAAATACATTAAGGCTTTTATGGAAGATACGAAAGCGTTAAACGTGCAACCTGCAACCGTGAATCCGCGTGCCACGGATAATATTAAGGACATTATTACCTTTGTTTCTGACTTAATTAAAAAGGGATATGCTTATAACGTTGACGGGACGGTTTACTATCGGGCTCGTAAGTTTAAATCTTATGGCTTACTAGGACACGAAAACATCGATGACCTTGAGAGTGGTGCAAGTGAGCACGTTTCAAGTGAAGAATTAGCCCAAAAAGAAGACCCGATTGATTTTGCACTTTGGAAAAAAGCTAAACCAGACGAAATTTCCTGGGATTCTCCGTGGGGAAAAGGCCGTCCCGGTTGGCACATTGAGTGCTCGGTAATGTCAACTAAGTACCTTGGTAACACCTTTGACATTCACGGTGGTGGGATTGATTTAGAGTTCCCTCATCATGAAAATGAACGGGCACAGAGCGAGGCCAAAACGGGTCAAAAGTTTGTTAATTACTGGCTTCACAATGGTTTTGTGACCGTCGGTGATGAAGACGAGAAGATGAGCAAATCTAAAGGGAACTTTGTTACGGTTCATGATTTGCTTAAGAAAGATAATCCTCAAGCCTTGCGTTTTCTCATTTCGACCACTCAGTATCGCCGTCCAATTCGTTTTAGCCAGCAGGGAGTTGATGAAGCTGCCACCAATCTGCAAAAAATACAGACGGCTTACGATAATTTGAACTATCGGTTAAAAGACGCTGATCCTTATAACGATCCGAAATTAGACCAAGAGATTCGTCAAATTCAGGCTGATTTTCAGGATGCCATGGATGATGACTTTAACGTTCAAAATGGGATTGCCAAGATCTATGAGCTGGCTAAGCTTGGAAACGTTTATGCGGAACGACCAGTGGTTTTTAAGGATTCGATTAAGTTACTTATGAAACGGTTAGAACAGTTGTCCGCTATCTTTGGAATTAAACTACAAAGTAGTGAGTTAAATGACGACAAAGTTAAGAAATTAATTAAGCAAAGAAACGATGCGCGAGCTAACAAGCAGTTTGCTAGAAGTGATGAAATTCGGGATGAATTAAAAAATAAGGGTATTATTTTAGAAGACACACCACAGGGGACCCGATTCAGAAGGGAAAATTAGTTTAATGAGTGAAGCGGACGATAATATTCAATATCGACAGTTAAATGGTATTGTACTAGCTTATTTAGGTGATGCGGTTTATGAGGTATACGTGAGACGGCATTTGATTGACGAGGGCATCGCTAGGCCAAATCAATTGCAGCATTTTGCTACTAAATATGTGTCAGCCAAGGCTCAGGCCGGATTGATTGCTTTGATGAATCAGGATGCAATCTTAAGTGATGAAGAAGAGTACTTTTTTAAACGGGGACGTAACGCCAAGAGCTATACTCACGCCAAGAATACGAGTGTTGTTACCTATCGGATTTCCACTGGCTTTGAAGCCCTCTTTGGTTTCCTGTCCCTTAGTGGCCAAGATAAAAGACTCAATGAACTGGCGCAGTGGTGCATTGATCAAGTTGATTCTGGGAGGGTTGAGTATGAGAGATAATGAAGATTTTATTATTGGGAGACACCCGGCAGTCTCAGCACTGCGCAATGAAAATCAAGAAATTAACAAGGTATTTTTACAAAATGGAGTCAGTCAAGAAGATGACACCATTAAGGCGGTTATTCGTTTGGCCAAGGGTCGTCATTTAGTAATTTCTAAGGTGCCAAAGCAAAAGTTAGACTTGATGTCAGACCACCAGAATCATCAGGGAGTCATGTTATCAATTGCATCCTTTAATTATGCATCGATTGATGATTTATTTAAAAATGCTGAATCAAAGGGTGAACCACCATACTTCATTGTTCTGGATAACATTGCCGATCCTCATAATTTGGGGTCAATTATTAGAACCGCAGATGCTGCCGGCGTTCATGGGGTGATCATTCCCAAGCGTCGTGCTGTTGGATTAACATCAACGGTAGCGAAAACCTCTGCGGGGGCAATTGAACGTGTTCCGGTCGCCAGAGTAACTAACTTGGTCAACACCGTTAAAGAATTAAAAGAACGTGGGTTGTGGGTCTTTGGTACTGATATGAAAGGAACTGATTATCGGCGCTGGGATGCTAAAAGTCCGAGTGCTCTTATCGTTGGCAGTGAAGGTAAGGGGATTTCGCCTTTACTTAAAAAACAGGTTGATGAAACACTTACCATTCCAATGGTGGGGGATATTCAGAGCTTGAATGCGTCGGTTGCTGCCGGATTAGTTATGTATCAAGGTTTTAACTCGCGCCATCCTTTATAATGAAATGACTGAACTAAAGAACAATGCCAGCACATTGTTCTTTTTTATTGGGCCGTTTAATATCGTAAATTCGATATTAAAAATTGGTTAGCAGATAATATCACATATCGAACGTTTGTTCGCTTGTTTGAGCTCAACTCGTTTCGATACGATACTAAGTGTTAATTAATTGATTAAGAGGAGGGCCAATTGATGAATAAAGAAGAGAAACGGGCTAAAGAATTAGAAATGGTTGAGGATGCAAAAAAGAACGATGTCGGTTTCATCAAATTGTTTAAAAAATATGCGCCAATTTATCTAAAGTTGTGGAACGATTTCTACTTATCAGGTATGGAACTCTCAGATTGGAAACAGGAAGCGGCCATTGTGCTTAGTCGAACAATTATTAGGTATGATGCCAGTCGTAAGGTTACCTTTGGCAGTTACTATAAAGTTAACTTAAAAAACCGCTTATATGATATTTTAAGAAAAAAGCGAGCTCAAAAGCGCGTGCCCGATTCTAAAAAAGCTTCTCTTAGTGCGTATTTTCAATTTTATTCTGATACCATTGCCGATATTCATGCTGCCAGTCCAGAACGAGTTCTTTCAACGTATGAGAACTTACAAGGCTTGATGAAAAGGAGTTCAGTAGTTGAGAGAATGGTGATTATTCGTTCGCTTGAGAATTATTCGTTTGAAAAAATGGCCCAGGTTTCTGATGTGAATGTTGTGAAGTTGAAAAATGCGATTGCACGTTGTCGGCAGAAGTACTATAGATTTAATAAAATTGACTAACGTTGAAATTGATGATACGATTAGTTAGTTATTAAGGAGGTGCAGCTTATGGCACAGAAAAAGGTAGCATTAGCTTGTTCTGTATGTGGTTCAAGAAACTACACCATTTCCAGCAATCCGAATCGCGTCAAACGATTGGAAGTAAAGAAATTTTGTAAGCATTGTGGAAAATATACGTTGCACCGAGAAACTCGTTAAGAGGGGAATTTTACATGAAACGATTATGGAACTTTTTTAAGAGCGTTATTGCAGAGATGAAGGTGGTTGTTTGGCCGAACGCTAAGCAAACTAGAACCGATACTTCAATCGTTATCTGGACTACCATCTTTTTTGCAATCTTTCTTGGTGTAATTGATTGGGCAATTCAAACCATTTTGAAGTTACTAGCCTAAACTAGATTAGTGTGATAATTTCTGTTATAGTTAGTTTGATGATAAGAACTTCGTTTACGCGAGGTTTTTTTATTTTGCTTTAAGTTAAAGGAGATAATCATTGTGGTAGAGACTGCAGAAAAGCAATGGTATGTATTACATACATACTCTGGCTATGAAAACAAAGTTAAAATGAATCTTGAATCTAGAAAAGAATCCATGGGAATGGAAGACTATATTTTTGACATTGTTGTTCCAGAAACCGAAGAACACGAGGTTAAAAACGGTAAAGAGAAAGTGGTTATGAACAAGACCTTCCCAGGATACGTGCTGGTTCAAATGGTAATGACTGATAGAGCCTGGTATGTCGTTCGAAATACTCCCGGAGTGACTGGATTTATTGGTTCTCACGGTCAAGGTTCAAAGCCCAATCCGTTGTTACCCGAAGAGGTTGAAAACGTTATGTCAACGATTGGGGTAAAGAAGCGAGTTAAACCATTGGATAGCCGGGTTGGTGATACGGTTACCATCGTTGAGGGAGCCTTTAAGGGACTTTCTGGCAAGATCACTGAGATTGACAACACTAAGGGTAAACTCAAGGTTAATATTGACATGTTTGGTAGAGAGACTAGTACTGAACTGGAATTTGACCAAGTTAAGCCCCTAGAAGCCGATTCTGAGTAAAATATTCATTGTCACGTTTCAATAAACGTGGTATATTTAACTAGTATGCGTATTGCATAAATTAACGTGGGAGAAGAAATTTTGATCTTCATTTACCACACACGGACTTAAGGAGGTATGTCTCGTGGCTAAAAAAGTAGCTAATGTAGTTAAACTACAAATACCTGCGGGTAAAGCAACACCCGCTCCTCCAGTTGGACCTGCTTTAGGTCAAGCTGGAATTAATATTATGGGATTCACTAAGGAATTTAATGCACGTACTGCTGATCAAGCAGGAATGCTGATTCCAGTTGTGATTACTGTTTACGAAGATCGTTCATTTGACTTTGTAACCAAGACCCCTCCAGCTGCTGTCCTATTAAAGAAAGCCGCTGGTGTTGAACACGGTTCCGGTGAACCTAACACTAACAAGGTCGCAAAAGTTACCAAAGACCAAGTTAAGCAGATTGCCGAAACCAAAATGCAAGATCTAAACGCAGCTGATGTAGAAGCAGCTATGCGCATGGTTGAAGGTACGGCACGTAGTATGGGATTCACTGTTGAAGGTTAATTTCACTATGCCCGGACAGCACAATGTCGAAAGATAATGTGCTAGTGGGAGGAAATTCCGTTATAACCACAATTGCAAGGAGGAAGACACAATGGCTCGTAAGAGAGGTAAGAAGTACGAAGATGCTTCAAAGCAAATTGACAAGAGTAAAAAATACGCTGCTCAAGATGCTGTAGAATTAGTTCAAAAATTAGATTCAGTAAACTTTGATGACACTATCAGAGTTGTTTATAAATTAAACGTTGATACTAAACAAGCTGATCAACAATTACGTGGTGCCGTGGTTTTACCTAATGGTACTGGTAAAGATCAAACAGTTGTAGTATTTGCCAAGGGTGAAAAGGCTCAAGATGCTAAGAACGCAGGTGCCGATTTTGTCGGTGATGACGACTTAGCTCAAAAAATTCAAGACGGATGGCTCGACTTTGATGTCGCAATTGCTACTCCTGACATGATGGCTCAAGTTGGTCGTTTAGGTCGTGTTCTTGGACCTAAGGGATTAATGCCAAACCCTAAGACTGGAACTGTTACCATGGATGTTTCAAAAGCGGTTTCTGATGCTAAGGCCGGTAAGGTTACTTACAGAACTGATCGTGATGGAAATGTCGCAGTTTCAATCGGTAAAGATTCATTTGACGCAGACAAGTTGGCCGAAAACCTTAACACCATCAACGATGTGATTGTTAAGAATCGTCCAGCATCTGTTCGTGGAACTTACATTAGTAACATCTCAGTTTCATCAACAATGGGACCTGGTGTCTCAGTTGATCCTGAATCATTTTAGTTACTAACTAATTAAATAATCCCTAATTGACTAATTTTTATCATTATGATAGATTATTAGTTGAATATGATTCGCCTAAGACTCAGGTGGTTTTTGACCTTAATTATGCCTGCCGAGGAGTAATACACTCTTTCTCTATGTTTTGGCGAACATAGGGATTTTTTATTAAGTCCCAAAATACATTGGGAGGTGAAATAATATGCCAAAAAAAGAAGTTATTGATACTAAAGCCAAAAAGGTTGATGAAGTTGCTGACCAATTTCAAAAAGCTGTATCAGCAATTGTTGTTGATTACCGAGGTTTAAGTGTTGCTCAAGATACTGATTTACGTAAACAATTGCGTGATAATGATGTCTCAATGAGTGTTATTAAAAATAAAATTTTAGAGCGTGCTGCTGATAAAGCAGACGTTAAGGATTTGAAAGATACTTTTGTTGGACCTACTGCTATTGCATTTTCTGATGAAGACCCAGTTGCTCCAGCCAAGATTTTGAAGAACTTCGCTGATGATAATCCTGAACTTGAAATCAAGGGTGGAATTATCGAAGGAAAGATCGCTTCACTTGATGAAATCAATGAATTTGCTGCTCTACCAAGCCGTGAAGAATTGCTTTCAACTCTTGCTAACATCTTGAAAGATCCTATCCGTAAGGTTGCTTATGCTGTTAATGCCGTTGTTGATAAAGATGACAATGGTGACGATAGTGATGCAGCTTAATAAAAATAGATTAAATGTCCTAATAGGAGGAAATTAAAATGGCTTTTGATAAAGATAATATTATTGCTCAATTAAAAGAAGCTTCAATCACTGATTTAAACGACTTGGTTAAGTCAATCGAAGATGAATTTGATGTTTCTGCTGCTGCTCCAGTTGCAGCTGCAGGTGCTGCTGGTGGTGAAGGTGCTGCTAAGGATTCATACGACGTTGAACTTACTGAAGCAGGTCAAGAAAAGATTAAGGTTATCAAGGCAGTTAGAGATATCACTGGTCTTGGTTTGAAAGACGCTAAAGACTTAGTTGATGGCGCTCCTAAAGCTATTAAAGAAGGCGCTTCAGAATCAGATGCTAACGACATCAAGGACAAGCTTGAAGCCGTTGGTGCTACTGTAACTCTTAAGTAGTCGATGACTAAAAAGAACGTGCAAAAGCACGTTCTTTTTTTTGCCTTAATATTGTTTAAATAAAGTTGTTTTATGTCATAAAAATTGAGAGAATGAAGTTAGCCGATTTTTTGGGGGTTAACAATTGAAAAAAGCATTAAATAAAGTTATAGATTTCTATAACAAATATTCTGCCTGGATTAAGGGGATTTTTGTCACCCTGGTCCTTGTGTTTGTTGTTTACGAGGCGACCCACGTACTTTCTGAGATTAACGGAAAGGAAATGCGAGCGAGCCTTGCGTCACAGTCACCAACAACGTTAATTATTTTAACGATTTTAGGATTTGTGGCTGTGTTACCAATGTTAATATATGATTTTACCATTACGGAGTTTCTGCCTGGCAAGTTTAAACCGTCCTACATCGTCAAGAGCGGGTGGATCGTTAACACATTTACTAATATTGCTGGGTTTGGTGGCTTTCTTGGTGCTAGTTTGAGAGCCATGTTTTACAGTAAAAATGCTAGTAAGAAACAGGTATTATATGCCATTTCTAAGATTGCCTTGTTCTTACTGGCAGGACTTTCCACCTATTGTTTGGTTTCGTTAGTTTTGATCTTTGGATTTGGCATTGGATATCAGTATGCAAAGGATTGGATTTGGTTAGTAGGTGGAGGAGTTTATTTTCCAGTGATTTTCCTAGTTACTAGATTCAGTAATTCTGAGTTTTTTAGTGATTTGACCTTAAAACGGGAGTTTCAACTGATCCTCGGTTCCTGCCTCGAATGGGGGAGCTGTGCCATGTTGTTTTTAATTATTGGATACTTCATGAAACTTAACATTAACCTTTGGGACGTTTTCCCCATTTTTATTGCTGCTAATGTTTTTGGAGTTGTCTCAATGCTTCCGGGTGGTCTTGGGTCGTTTGATACGATGATGATTGGTAGCCTGAGTTTACTTGGGGTGTCACCGACAATTGCTGCCGTGTGGGTGCTGTTGTACCGAATTTTCTACTATTTTCTCCCGTTTTTCGTGGGGGCCTTTCTCTTTTTCCACGAAATGGGAGCACGAATTAACAATTTTCTGGATGATATTCCGAAAACGATTGTTCATAGGTCGGCCCAGCTGGTCATTACGATTTTTATGTACTTTTCGGGAATCATGATGATTTTGTATGCGACTATTCCTAATTTGGCTCTTGTTAATCCACTCTATTTATCACTGGCACCATACACGCTGTTCTTTTTAGGACAGTTGTCGAACGTGATTATTGGGATTTTATTGATTGGATTAGCACGTGGAGTAGGATCAAGAGTCCACAAAGCTTTTTGGCCGACCGTTATCATTTTGTTGTTTGCCATTGCTAATACCCTGTGGAAAGAGGACTTTCCATTAAAATTAACGTTACTGTTAGGATTTATCATTATTTGTTTGTGGTTATCAAGAAAGGGCATGTATCGGCAAAAACTCACGTACTCGTGGGGGAATGCAATTTTTGACGGCATCATTTTCATTGGTACTTTCTTAATGTATTCCATCATCGGAATCTACATGAGTAATCATAACTTGTCTAGTAGTCACGCTCCCGTCAAAATGATGAATGTGTATCTTTTACCATCTGAACAGGTCTGGTTAACTGGATTTGTGGGCATTATCATCGCTTTTATTATCCTGTTTATGTTGTACAAGTACTTAACGTACGCTCGCATTCCATGGTTGAATCAACCCTTTGATGAAGTTAGAATTCGCAATGTTATTCGCAAATTTGGTGGAAACGAAGTTAGTCACTTAGTCTTCTTGCGTGATAAAAAGGTTTACTTCTACGCTGAAGATAGTGAAGACGAAGTCATTTTCATGTATAAACAGAAGGCGAATAAGTTAATTGTGATGGGTGAACCAATTGGAAATCAGGATAAATTAGATCCAGCGATAGACCAGTTCATGAGTGATGCTGACAAAGCTGATTTCTCCCTGGTGTTTTACGAAGTTGGAGAATCACTAACAATGTTGCTTCACGAAAAGGGCTTTGACTTTATTAAGGCTGGAGAGGAAGGTCACGTTGATTTAACGGATTTTTCGCTTACCGGTAAGCGACATCGAGGTGAACGGGCGTTAATGCACAAGTTCGATCGGGAAGGCTATCGTTTTGAGGTTTTAGATCCACCATTTTCTAAAGAACAGATGGGTGAATTTAAACGAATTTCTGATGAGTGGCTCAATGGACGTGATGAAAAGGGCTTCTCTCTGGGCTTCTTTGATCCATATTACTTAAACCAGGCTCCAATTGCGGTCATTCGCGATAAAAATGATGCGATTGTAGCTTTTGCTAACATCATGCCAACGGGTGATCGAGTGATGACTTCGGTTGACTTAATGCGGTCGGGAAATGATGCTCCGTCTGGAATTATGGATGGAATCTTCATTCATCTCTTCAGGTATTCAAAGGATGAGGGTTACAAGTGGTTTAACTTAGGAATGGCACCCCTAGCTAATGTGGGTGAATCAAAATTTAGTTTTATTAACGAAAAAATTGCTCACTTAATTTATCAGTATGGTGATGCGTTCTATAGCTTTCAAGGATTGCGGTCTTATAAGCAGAAATACGTCGATAACTGGGTGTCTAAGTACTTCGTATACCGTAAGGATAATTCATTGGTATTCACGATGCTACAGCTCTTATCGGTGGTTAGTGAACGTCCCACGATTGAAAATGTTGAAGAAAATATGCCATAAAAAAGAGGTTTCAGAATTAATTCTGAAACCTCTTTTTAGTTGAACAATTATTTTGGGTTCTTTTTATTACCAATATCGTAGTCGGAATCGCTCATTGCTTCAACGTTACCAAGTCGATAACCGTTACCGACTTGGGAGAAGAAGTCATGATTGACCGTAGCGGTGGAGATTCCGTTCATAACGATTGGGTTAACGTCTGCTTCAGTATCAGGGAACATTGGATCTTGTCCTAGATTCATGAGGGCCTTATTGGCGTTATATCTAATGAAAGTTAAAACATCTTCAGACCATCCCACTTGGTCGTAAAGCAAATGGGTGTACTTTTCCTCATTTTGATAAAGGTCGTACAAGAAGTTATACATCCAATCCTTTAAATCATTTTGTTCATTTTCACCTAATTGGTTGAACTGAACTTGGAATTTATAGCCAATGTATGTTCCGTGAACCGATTCGTCACGAATAATTAATTTAATGATTTCAGCAACGTTTGGAAGCTCGTTATGACCCAGGTACCAGATGGGAGTATAGAATCCAGAGTAAAAAAGAAAAGTTTCAAGGAACACACTAGAAATTTTCTTTTTTAATGGATGACCATCGTCATGGTATAACGAATAGATCTTTTTCGTTTTGTTTTGGAGGAATTCTTCTGTATCACTCCAATGAAAGATTTCATCAATTTCATCAGGGGTGTTTAAAGTTGAAAAAATGGATGAATAGCTTTTGGCGTGAACGGATTCCATAAATTGAATGTTATTTAAAACCGCAATTTCATGTTGGGTAACAGCATCATTTCTAAGGGCGGCCATTCCGTCTTGAGACTGTAAGGTATCCAGTAAAGTTAAGCCACCAAAAACGTGACCAACAATCCATTTATGATCATCGTCAAGCGAACGCCAATCCTTTAAATCATTTGACAAAGGAATTCTGGTATCAAGCCAGAACTGTTCGGTTAGTTTTTCCCAGGTGGCTTTATCAATCTCGTCGCCAATGGAATTCCAATTAATGGCCTTGTAGTTTCCCTGTAACTTTCCGGTTAAAACTTTATTAATGTCCATAAATTCCCTCCTAAAGATTAAATTACACAGCTTTCACACTCGTTAGCACCAACTTCAGTGTTGTCGTCGGTAAATGTCCGAACATAATAGAGCGATTTAATTCCCTTTTTGTAGGCGTAATTACGAAGGATCGTTAAATCTCTGGTGGACATTTTGTTACTTCGACCGTCTTTCCATTCGTATAGCCCTTCAGGAATGGTTGAGCGCATGAAGAGAGTCAAACTCATTCCCTGATCGACGTGTTTTTGAGCGGCGGCGTAAACGTCGATCACCTTTCGCATGTCCGTGTCGTAAGCTGATTCGTAGTAAGGAATGGTGTCATTAGAAAGGTAGGGGGCCGGATAGTAAATTGTTCCGATTTTGGACTCTTGTCTGGCTTCAATTTTTTGAACAATCGGGTGCAAACTAGCGGTAGCATCACCGATGTAAGCGGTGGAACCGTTTGGAGCAACTGCCATTCGGTTTTGGTGGTACAAACCATATTCCATGATTGACTTCTTTAAATCTTCCCAATCTTTTTCAGTTGGAATAAAGACGCCATCAAACAATGACTTGACTTTTTTGGAAGTTGGCGTCCAACTTTTATTTACGTATTGATCAAAATAAGAACCGTCAGCGTACTTACTCTTGTCGAAGTTATGAAAGACCTTACCGCGATCCTTTGCCATTTGATTTGAGGCCTTTAAGGTCCAGTAATTTAATAACATGAAATAGGTGCTGGTAAATTCAATGGATTCTTTTGAACCATAATACATATGATTTTTAGCAAAATAAGAGTGAAGACCCATAGCTCCTAAACCAATTGAGTGACTTAATTCATTGCCACGTCTGACTGATGGAACAACGTTAATTGATGAATGATCGGTCACAAAAGTTAGAGCTTTGACCATGGCTTCGACTGATTTACCGAAGTCGGGAGAAGCCATCAAATTGACAACGTTCGTTGACCCTAAATTACAAGAAACATCGGTTCCGAGCTGTTCGTAATTTTGTTCATCATCAACAATTGATGGGGTTTGGACTTGCATAATTTCAGTACATAAGTTACTCATGACGATTTTGCCATCAACTGGATTGTCGCGATTGGCGGTGTCGATATTGATAATGTATGGGTAGCCGGACTCTTGTTGTAACTTACCAATTTCTGTTTCTAGTTCACGTGCCCTGATCTTCTTTTTGCGAATATTCTTGTTGTTGACCATGTTGTCGTATTCTTTAGTGATATCGACGTAAGAAAAGGGAACGCCATACTCACGTTCAACGTCGTACGGACTAAATAAGTACATATCTTCATTGTTTTTAGCTAGTTCATAGAATTTATCTGGGACAACTACACCCAGGGAAAGAGTGTTAACCCGAATTTTTTCGTCGGCATTTTCCTTTTTAACCCCTAAGAACTCGATGATGTCGGGATGGAAGACACTTAAATAAACAACCCCAGCACCGTTTCTTTGGCCTAATTGATTAGAATAGGTAAAACTATCCTCTAGTAACTTCATTACTGGAAGAACGCCGCTAGCTGCTCCTTGAATGTGTTTAATAGGGTCGCCGGCCGCTCTAAGGTTAGAAAGGTTGATCCCAACTCCACCACCAATTTTGGATAACTGAAGGGCCGAATTAATGGTACGACCGATGGTATTCATGTTATCGGTGGTTTGAAGTAGAAAACACGAAATCAACTCACCCCTGCGTTTCTTTCCAGCATTTAAAAAAGTTGGAGTGGCTGGTTGAAAGCGTTGATGAATTAATTCATCAGCAAGATCCATGGCAAGCTTTTGATCGCCATCAGCAAGAAACAGGGCGTTCATTGCGGTTCTGTCTATGTAGCTTTCTAAGTACATGGAATTGTCATCAGTTTTCATGGCGTATTGAGCATAAAACTTGTATGCAGCCATAAATGATTTGAAGTGAAAATCTTGTTTTTCCAAATACTTGTATAATTTTTCAATGAATGAAAAGGGATATTTATTTACAAAATCCTCTTCAATGTAATTATGCTTAATTAGATAATCAAAACGATCTTTTAAAGAATCAAACTTAACGGTATTTGGATTAACGTTTTCTTTGAAAAAGGCTTTTAAAGCCTCCTGATCTTTTTCCAATTGGATTCTGCCATCGACAGGGATATTAATTTCATTATTTAGTTCGTAATACGTAACATCGTGCAAATCTTTTAAAGACATATTGGATTACTCTCCCTTAATCGTGTCGTACGAAATATCTGAAACGTTGGTTTTGTATTATACTATAAATATGAAAAATTTAACCAACTAGTTTCTTTAATTGGTCAGGTTGAAACCCACTAAATGCTTCAAGTGCTTGACTCTCAACAACTGGAACAGCTTGAAAGCCTTCACCCTTCAGGTAATCGACGTATTCCGGATTTTCGGATGTGTTTTTTTCAACGAAGTCAACGTTGTGTTCGCTAAGGAAACGTTTTGTCATCTTGCATTGGATACAATTGTTCTTGGTAAATACAGTAATTTTTTTCATTTTGTTTCATCTCCTTGATATCTTTCACTTGATGAGTTTACTCTCAAAAAGTGAAATTTTCAACAGAAAAAAACACCATATATAGTGAAATTGATAGGAATTAGACGCTATATATAGTGTTTATGGTTTAAATATTATTTTTTTAGGATGTGATTAATTTTGAACGACTTTTATTATACCGCAAATCCTGATGTTAAACATGAGGAAAAACATTGGAACTTTTCTTTACTTAAAACCACGCTAAGTTTTGTGACAGACAACGGTGTGTTTTCTAAAAATACCGTGGATTATGGTTCGCGGGTTTTGATTAATAATGTCGATGTTAATGAAATGCCTCAGGGAGCAATCTTAGACATGGGATGTGGTTACGGCCCGATTGGTCTGTTTTTGGCCAAGACAAATCCAGAACGGCATTTTACTATGGTAGACGTCAATAATTTAGCATTAAAACTGGCTAAACAGAATGCGGATCTCAATCAGATTGATAACGTAGATATCTTTGCTTCTGATGGGTACCATAATATTTCCCAAAAGTATGCGGGCATTATAACTAATCCGCCCGTTCGTGCCGGAAAAAAAGTTGTCGATGAAATGATTACGGGTTCTTATGACCACCTGGTTAATGATGGAACGTTGACGGTGGTTTTACAAAAGAAGCAGGGAGCACCCTCAGCTAAAAAATTAATGAATAAGGTTTTTGGTAACGTACAAATCGTTAAACGGGATAAGGGATATTACATTTTAAAGAGTAGAAAGGAAGTCATAAATGAATGAAAATGATGCGTATTTTATGGACCAAGCTTTAAATGAAGCTAACCATGCTTACGTCATTGGTGAAGTACCGATTGGAGCATTAATCGTTAAGGACGGTCAAATTGTTGGGAAGGGACATAATCTGCGTGAACACACGGAGATTGGAACCGAGCATGCTGAAATCATTGCGATTGAAGAAGCGTGTATCAATTTAAAGAGTTGGCGTTTAAATGATTGTGAGATGTACGTGACGGTTGAGCCTTGTTTAATGTGTGCTGGTGCGATTATTAATACCAGGATTAAAAGATTAGTATATGGAGCAAAAAATGAAAAAGCTGGAGCCGTTGAAAGTCTTTACCACACCCTGAATGATTCAAGACAAAACCATCAGGTTCAAGTGACAAGTGGATTGAAAGCCACCCAATCTGGTAATATGATGAAGAAATTCTTTAAAGATAAACGCAAATCACGGTAATATTCCTAGACATTTGTGGATTTTTCGGTTATGATAATTAATGCCGTAAGGCCCTGAAGCAAGGGCAGACTTACGAACCGTGTCAGGTCCGGAAGGAAGCAGCACTAAGTATCTTTTGCCTTGTGCTTCTCGTTTTTAGAAATTAAACTCCTAGTCGTTTGACTGGGAGATTTTTTTTGGACAAATTGTCGTTTAAAGTTATTAGCATTTCGTCAATTTTCAAGATATAATAATTAATGGTATCAATTTTCAGTGAAAGGAAGCATTTCATGAGTTATCAAGCACTATATCGGACCTGGCGTCCACAAAGATTTGATGAAATTGTCGGGCAGCCAGTCATCACTCAGACTTTAAAAAACGCATTGATAACTAACCAAATTAGTCATGCGTATTTATTTACGGGTCCGCGTGGAACGGGAAAAACTTCTGCCGCTAAAATTTTGGCCAAGGCAGTTAACTGTCCTAATTTAAAGGATGGAGAACCCTGTAATGAGTGTGAAACGTGCTTAGCAATTAATAAAGGTGCGTTTAATGATGTCATTGAAATTGATGCTGCTTCTAATAATGGGGTCGAAGAGATCAGAAATATTCGCGATAAGGCGAAGTATTCCCCAACGGAAGGTAAATATAAAGTTTATATCATTGATGAAGTGCATATGTTGTCGACGGGGGCCTTTAATGCCTTGCTTAAAACACTAGAAGAGCCGCCGGAGCACGTCATTTTCATATTGGCTACCACTGAACCCCAAAAGATTCCTGCTACCATCATTTCACGAACACAACGTTTTGATTTCAAGCGAATCAAGGCTAGTGATATCCTGCAACGAATGGAATACATCCTTTCAAAAAAGGGCATTGAGTACGATGACAAGGCGCTAAAGGTAATCGCTAAAAGTGCTGAGGGTG
The DNA here is from genome assembly GCF_059901235.1 of Fructilactobacillus sp. X3R2C1. Lineage (NCBI taxonomy): Bacteria > Bacillati > Bacillota > Bacilli > Lactobacillales > Lactobacillaceae > Fructilactobacillus > Fructilactobacillus sp. X3R2C1. Next base: position 38,744 of record NZ_JBWXVA010000006.1, on the reverse strand, counting down.
GGATGCGTGATGCACTTAGTATCCTTGACCAAGCTCTTTCCTACAGTAATGATAAGGTGACATATGAAAGTGCCTTGTCAGTCACTGGTAGTGTCACCAGGGATCGAATTCAGTCGTACTTTGAGGCTGTTTTTAATTCAGACGTTTCGACGGGTTTGAAAATGGTTCAAGAAATTCTTGATGACGGCAAAGACGCTAATCAGTTTATTGAGGACTTAATTGATTATTGTCAGAATATTTTGTTATATCATCAGGATCCAGAAATGGTCCAAAAGAGCGAACTTGGACTTTTAGGCGACAATTTTAAGACGATTGCTGATAAGGTGGATAGTAATCTAATATATCATTACGTTGAAATTATGAGTGACGTTCAAAGTCAGATGCGTTATTCGTCTCATCCCGATGTTTATTTGGATATTTTAACGGTTAAACTGGCAAATCAAAAAGAAAGTGACCCAGATAACGAATCAAAAAGCGATGATAAGGATACGAAAGTTTTAAAAAAGCAACTGTCCGAACTGCAAAATCAAGTTAGTGAGTTAAAGTCGGAACTGGGCAATGGGTCAACGTCAACTGCTGATGATAAGCAACCTAAATCAACTAAATCTAAGCCAATCGCTGATTCCCCTCATTATGATTCCACCAAACAGGTCCGAGTTAATTTGACGAAAGTTTACGATATCCTAGAAAAGGCCACTAGAAAAGATCTGACTACCTATCAGGATATCTGGCAGGAATTACTTCAGTCGTTGTCGGTCACGCAACGAGCCGTGATGCATGTCTCAAACCCCGTTGCTGCGAGTGATAAGGGAGTTGTTGTTGCCTTTGATTATGGCTTTTTGTATCAGAAGGCTGGAACCGATGGTGATTTGATGGATGCACTTCAAAATGGCCTTGATCGTATTTTAGGATTTGTTCCAATGGTGGTGTTTGTACCAAATGATGAATGGCCACAACTTAGAAGTAACTATCTTAAAAATCACCGGTCTCATAATGAAAAGACTAAGTCAACCCCCAAGTCAGAAAAAGCGGCTTCTAATACGAATAAAGCTTATGAAAAGCAAGAACAAACTGAAACGACCAAAGATAAAGATAACAATGATTCGGTTAATACTGCCAAGCAGATGTTTGGTGATGATATAATTGATGTTAAAGATGATTAATTAAAAGGAGAATAATTATGAACGGAATGAACATGGGAAAGATGATGCAAAAAGCTCGTAAGATGCAACAACAAATGCAAAATGAACAAGAAGAAATTGAGAAGAGTGAGTTCACTGGAAAAGCTCCAGAAGATATGGTGACCGTTACCTTTACTGGTGATCGCAAGATGAAAGACATGAACGTCAAACCAGAGGCCATTGATCCAGATGATCCAGACATGCTCTCAGATCTAGTGATCAGTGCGGTTAACGATGCACTTTCACAGATTGAAAAGACCACTCAAGATAAGATGGGGAAGTATACCAAGGGAATGAATATTCCAGGTATGTAGAAGAAGGGATTTAAATGCAATACCCAGAACCAATTGCTAAGCTAATCGATAGTTACATGCATTTGCCAGGAATTGGCAGAAAGACCGCTACTAGATTGGCGTTTTATACGGTTGATATGAATAAAACCGATGTAAAAAACTTTGCGGATGCCTTAACTTCAACTAAGAATGATTTGCGTTTTTGTTCAATTTGCGGCAATATCACCGAGACCGATCCCTGTGAGATCTGTACCGATGAAAGTCGTGATCAAAGTAAGATTATGGTAGTGGAACAGTCTAAAGATGTGATGACGATGGAAAAAATGAAGGATTATAATGGTCTTTATCACGTTTTACACGGAGTGCTTTCCCCAATTGAGGGGAAGGGTCCTGAAGACATCAATATCAGCTCTTTAATCAAACGACTGCAAAAAAACGAAGAAGTTAAAGAAGTCATCATTGCTACTAATGCAACTCCTGAGGGAGAAGCAACGGCAATGTATTTGGCAAAGTTAATTAAGCCAGCAGGCATTAAAGTTACCAGATTGTCTCATGGATTGTCAGTTGGAAGTGATATCGAATATGCAGATGAGATGACCCTTTCAAAGGCAGTTTCTGGACGCACCGAAATGTGAGGGATAAACGATGTTTTCGTTATTTAGATATAGTTCTATGAAGCAAAATTATGATGATCAATTGCTTGATACCATCAATTTTTTAAAAAATGATTGGGATCAGGCTGTGCAAACTGAACAAGCTGTTTCCGAAACGGACAGTCACTTATTTGCACAAACGATGCTTACAAAGCAAAAATACATGTTTATGTATCGGCAAGCACGAAAACGAAACATTAAAAATGATCGGATTCAACCGTCAGTATATGAAAACTAAACGTAAGCCAGCTAGATCCTAGCTGGCTTTTTAAATAGACAATAAATATAACTTAAAGTACAATGAAAATAGCAAAAATGCTGGGACTGAATCTAATATGACTGGACAATTTATTACATTTGAAGGCACTGATGGTGCTGGAAAAACCACCGTTTTAAATCAGGTGGTTGATAAAATTAAACCAATGCTTAAAGACCAATTGCTAACTACTCGTGAACCAGGTGGAAACCAAGTCTCCGAGCAAATTCGTCAGATAATTTTGAATAAAAACGAGTCAGATATGGATGACCGTTGTGAGGCGCTTTTGTTTGCGGCGGCCAGAAGAGAACATTTAGTTAAAACTATTTTGCCAGCTTTAAAGTCCGGTCAATTAGTTTTGTGCGACCGCTATCTTGACAGTTCAATTGCGTATCAAGGAGCGGGCCGAGAACTTGGTGAAAACGCCGTTTTATCAATGAATCAGTTTGCTACTGAGGGTTTAATGCCCGATACCACCATTTATTTTGACGTCCCAGTCGACGTTGGATTAGATCGCATTGCTGAACATCGGAGTGGGGAAGTTAATCGTTTGGATCTTCAAGAACACGATTTTTATGTTCGGGTTCATGAAGCTTATGATGAAATTGCTAAGCAGGATCCCAAGCGGGTTATTAAGGTTGATGCTACTAAGCCAATTGAACAAGTAGTAGATCAGGTCATTTCCGTATTGTATAAGAGAGCAGCTAGATATTTTAACGAAAGTAAATAGGAGGATCAGTTATGAAGTTAATTATTGCAATTGTCCAAGATAAGGATGCAGCCAAATTACAATCTGAATTCATCAAACATAAGATCCAGGCAACCCAATTATCCACTAAAGGTGGATTCTTGAAGGCTAAAAACGTCACTTATTTGATTGGAGCTAAAGATGATAAGGTCGACGAGATTTTGGATATCATTAAAACAACCTGTGAAACTAGAAAACAATACATGACACCACCGGTTAGTTTAGCTGGAAGCATTAGTGAGACGTCTTATCCGGTTGAAGTTCAGGTTGGAGGAGCAACGGTTATGATTTTGCCAATGGAATCATTAAATCGCTTCTAGTTAGTTAATATAATGGTAGAAGAAACTTTAGCTCAGACCATAATTAAACAGGCTACCCAAAAACAAGCTACTTTAACACAACACTTTATGGGCGTTATTTCGGCTCAAGATCTCAGTCACTCGTATCTTTTTTCGGGTTCGGATGGTTTGGGAAAATTAGCGGTTGCAAAGACGATTGCAATGCGTTTGTTTTGTAATAACGTTCAAAATGGCATGCCATGTGGCATCTGTAATGAATGTGTCCGGATCGCAGAAGACGAACATCCTGATGTGGTGATGATCAAACCCGATGGCAGAAGTATCAAAGTTGATTCAATTCGACATTTAAAACATGAATTTTCTAAAAGTGCGGTTGAAGGAAACAAGAAGGTTTTCATTATTGACGGGGCCGATACGATGACTACTAGTGCTGCTAATAGTCTTTTGAAGTTTATTGAAGAGCCAAATGGGCAAGTTAATTCCTTTTTACTTACCAATGACTATCGAAAGATATTACCAACCATCATATCTAGAACGCAGTTAGTAGAATTTCCAAAAATTAACGAAGATAACTTGATTAAGTACGTAACTGATAGAGGGTTATCGAAAACGTCTAGTAATCTTATTTTAGAATTAACTGAGGACTTATCTTCAATTGATAAAATGCTTGAAGACGGTTGGTTTAACAAGGTTAAAGAGATAGTTGAGCACTGGTTTAATGAATTAGTTAATGATGATTATCGCGCTTTTACGAGCGTTCAAATTAGCTTTATGCCTAATATAACGGGTCGGTTTGAACAACAGATGACTTTAAAAATGATTTATCAAATTTTTAAGGATGTCTTTGATGTCAAGTTTAGGGAATTAAAGCCTGATAGTTTAGGGTTTGGTGATCAGTATTCCCTTTTGAAACAGATGGCTAACCAGTTATCAGATGATCAATTAATTGAAATCATCACAACGGTCTTGAACAGTGCCAAAAAACAAGATCTAAACGTTAGCTTCCAAAATATTTTGGAGGTTATTACCCTGAAATGTTTAGCAGTCATTGAAGGAGGAGCAAAAGTCGATTGAAAGAATCAGATGTTAACGAAGAATTTAATAATTTGGAATCACAATCGGAATTAATGAGTGAAAAAATTGGTGATCTTCGGGATGAAATTGATAAAGTCATCGAGGAAAATTCAGAACTGAAGATTGAAAATGAACATCTTCGAGAGTTAATTTCGGGAAAAGATGGGAAAAACAAAAAGAAGCAGCAACTTTCGATGTCTAAGAAGAATTTGGAAAAGTTGTATAACGAAGGATTTCATGTTTGCACACAGTTTTATGGAAAACGGCGTAACAGTAATAGTAGTTGTATGTTTTGTACCGATATCATTTACGGAGAAAGGTAATTCCATTGGATTTATCAGTTCAAAAAAGTTTTGCAGATCATAATAAGGGCAGTTTATATCTGGTTCCTACACCAATTGGTAATCTTGATGATATGACGATTAGAGCCATCAATATTTTAAAAGATGTTGATTTGATTGCCGCTGAAGATACGAGGAATACCCAGAAACTTTTAAATCATTTTGATATTACGACCAAACAAATTAGTTTTCATGAGCATAATACTGAACAGCGAGCACCTGAATTAGTCGAAAAATTAATTGATGGGATTTCGATTGCACAGGTTAGTGATGCAGGGATGCCGTCAATTAGTGATCCTGGACGTGAATTAGTAAAGCAATGCATTGAACATGATATTTCCGTGATAAGCATTCCGGGACCAAACGCTGGCCTTACTAGTTTAATTGCTTCAGGACTTAAACCTCAACCGTTTTTGTTTTATGGATTTTTAAAACGGAAACCCAAAGAGCAGGTTGATGAACTAAAGATTTTAGCACAAGAATATCCGACCTTGATTTTTTATGAAGCGCCTCATCGACTTAAAAAGACGCTCTTAAACATGCAAAAGGTTTTTGGAAATCGGCAGGCAGTGCTTGCAAGAGAGCTCACTAAAAAGTTTGAAGAATACGTTCGTGGTGGTCTTGACGATTTAGTGGAATGGTCCAAACAAAATGAGATTAGAGGAGAGTTTGTCATTCTAGTTTCTGGGAATCCAGCCGGGTTTAAACTTCATGAAGAGAAGCAAAATGAAGCTCAATTGTCGGTTTACGAGCAGGTTGATCAATTAATTAGTAACGGTGAAAAGCCAAATGGCGCGATTAAGCAAGTCGCTAAGCAAAATGGGTTAGTCCGTCAGGATGTTTATAATCAATACCACCACATAGAATAAGATAAGAGGAATTAAGATGACTGGAGATATTTTTTCTGAAGACCATGTAGTTGAGTACTATGAAACCAATTTACTGGGTAACATTACTCTTTCAATGTTAATTGACGTGATCATTATGATTTCACAGGACCAAGCAAAAGCACTCGGTGTAAGTACGAGACATGTGATTGAACATGGCGTAACTTGGGTTGTTGTTCAAACCGACATGGATATTACGCGTCTTCCTAAAGTTCATGAAAAGATTCAGGTTCAAACGAGGGGAACTTCATACACTAAGTACTTTGCGTACCGTGAATTCTGGGTTAGAGACGTTAACGGGAATGAATTAGTTCATGTTGGCAGTTTGTGGGTTATGATGGACATTAAATCCAGAAAAATGGTTCGATTAGAGGAAGATATGATTACTCCCTATCATTGTGATCGAGTAAGAAGGATTCAACGGTTAAGAAAGATTCCTCAAATTCATGATGAACAAAATCTTATGAAGACTGAGTATCATGTTCGTTTTACTGACATTGATTGGAATTCTCATGTCAATAATGCCAAATACATTGGTTGGATGGTTGATGATTTATCCTATGATTTTTTGGCAACTCACGTTCCAAAGCAAGTAAGTATTAAGTATGAAGATGAAGTTACATATGGTGATCCGGTCGTAAGTCGAAGCAAACTCATTAAGACCGGTGATCAAATTCAATCGATCCACGATATTTCGGTCAACGATGATACTAAATCGATTGCCGAAATTAAATGGGAGAAGCTGAATAAAGAAGGAAGCAAATAATATGCACGTTTTAGCAGTTGATACCTCTAATCAACCATTAACTGTAGCAGTTTTAAAAAACGAACAGGTGCTAGCAACAACCACGATGACAACGCATAGAAAACATGCTGAATACTTAATGCCAGTGGTTGAAGAGTTGGTTAAGTATGCCAATTTAACTCCACAAGATCTGGATCGGGTAGTCGTAAGTAATGGTCCTGGTTCATACACTGGGATTAGAATTGCCACCACGGTTGGAAAAGTTTTGGCTGATACATTGAATATTGATTTGGTTGGCATTTCAAGTCTCATGGCGCTTGTTTTAAACGTGCAAAAACACGACCAGTTGGTAGTGCCATTATTTGATGGTAGAAACGATAATTTGTTTACTGGTCTGTACCGTACTTCCGATCGTGGTCCCGAGTCGGTAATTAAAGATCAACACGTTAATTTTGATAAGTGGATGACCGAACTGGACAAGTTTGATGAGCCCATCGTATTCGTTGGAAGTGATGTTGCTCATTTTTCCGAGCGCTTAAAACAACATTTCGGGAAAGATTTCAAATATATGACTGGAATTGATAACCTGCCACAGGCAGCTAAAATTGGTATCTATGGGGAAAAGCAAGAACCAGTTGCTGATGTTAACAATTTTAATCCCAATTATCTTCGTTTAACCAAAGCACAAGCAGACTGGCAAAAGTTAAACCCGGGGAGGGAAAACGAGTCTTATGTTGAAGAAAATTGAGGCATGGTTAAAAAAGAACGTTAAAAAAAAGGAAGAAGCCAAGATTCAGCGTGGACTTCAGATTAAAAATCACATTGTTGATGTGAATGGAGTCGATTACTATTTTGGCAAGGGTTCTATTACTGATATCCCTGACATTGTGAATGTTGAAGAAGAGGTTTACGACAAAAAGGCAGCTTGGGATCGAGAACGTTTCCTAAATGATCTAAAAAAGCACAAAAACAGTTTATACTTGGTAATTAGGAAAGCCGACGAATTGATTGCTTTTGTCGGTTGTTCGATTTCTCGTGATAGTAAGAATTGTCACGTTGAAAATATTGCGGTGTTACCCAAATTCCAAAATCGCGGATTGGGATATTTTTTGCTTACCATGGTTATCAGAAGAGCACGACTGATGAGACTTAAAAGTGTTTCAATCGAAATTCGATTAGGAAATATTAAAGCTCAAGATTTGAATCGGGATCTTGGGTTTGTTCAGGTTGGAATTGATCCAGATTACTATAATGATGGTGAAGATGCTGTGGTAATGAAACTGGATTTATCCAAGCAAAAAGTGGCACCAAATAATTTTGGAAGATAATTAGAGACGGGTGAGTATTAATGCAAGATAGTAGTGTGATCTTGGCGTTTGAGAGTAGTTGTGATGAAACAAGTGTTGCTGTTATCAAGGATGGTAAAGAAATTTTATCAAACGTCGTTGCAACTCAGATTAAAAGTCATCAGCGATTTGGTGGTGTGGTACCAGAAGTGGCTAGTCGTCATCATATTGAAGAGATTACCATTTGTATAAATGATGCTTTGAAACGTGCAAACGTCACATACGATGATTTAACGGCGGTAGCTGTGACCTATGGCCCAGGATTGGTTGGGGCACTTTTGATTGGAGTCACCGCTGCCAAAGTGGTAGCTTGGGCTCATCATCTACCCCTCATTCCAATTAATCACATTGCAGGACATATTTATGCTACTAACTTTATTAAGCCAATTGAGTTTCCGGCAATGGCACTTGTGGTATCTGGTGGTCATACGGAGCTTGTTTTTATGCCCGAAGAAGGTAAGTTTGAGATCATCGGTGAGACTAGAGACGATGCCGCGGGTGAAGCGTTTGACAAAATTGGGAGAGTTTTAGGAATTAATTATCCAGCTGGTCCAACCGTTGACAAAATGGCTCAAAAGGGAAAGGATACTTTTAATTTTCCACGCGCGATGGAATCAGATGGTAATTATGATTTTAGTTTTAGCGGACTTAAAAGTGCTTTTATCAATACCGTTCACCATGCCGATCAGATTGGAAAGACTCTAAATAAGAACGATTTAGCTGCTAGTTTTGAAGCTGCCGTAGTGGACGTTTTGGCAAAAAAATCACAAAGTGCGCTTGAAAATTATCCTGTAAAAGAGTTTATTTTAGCTGGCGGAGTTGCCGCGAATAAGGGCATTAGAAATCGACTAGATGCAATTGCTAGTAAGGAAAATGTGGAATTTGTCAAGGCTCCGCTTAAGTTGTGTGGAGATAATGCAGCCATGATAGGAGCTGCTGCAGCGGCAATGCAGCACCATCAGAAAAAAGGAAAAGCTTCACTAAATGCTGATCCAGGATTAGAATTTGAGTGGGCTGAAAATGAAAAATAAATCGTTAACAACAAATTATTAAATTAATTTATCCTGCCCTGTGGGGCTTTTCAGCTGATTTCATTTTTATATTATTTCACAAACAATTTCTTTATGTTAGAATTAATTTTGTGACTTATTAATCTCGACAATAATAATAGGAGATTTGAAAATGGCTGAGACAAAAATTCCACGTGCAACCGCGAAACGATTGCCGCTTTACTATCGTTATTTAAATATTTTACATGACGGTGGAAAGAAACGAATATCATCAAATGAATTGGCCGACGCAATTCAAGTGGATTCTGCTACAATTCGTCGTGACTTTTCATATTTTGGTGCCCTTGGTAAGCGAGGTTATGGATATGACGTAGACAGTTTACTAGAATTTTTCAAGAAGATCTTGAACCAAGATCAATTAACCAATGTAGCATTGATTGGTGTTGGTAACTTGGGTCATGCCCTTTTGAATTTTAACTTCCACATGGATAGTAATATTAGAATTTCCGCTGCTTTTGACGTTAATCCTAAAAATGTTAATACCATTCAAGGTGGGGTTCCAATTTACCCAATGGATCAATTGGTAAAACAGCTTAAAGATCAACAAATCAGCGTTGTGATTCTCACAGTTCCTGGTAAAGTTGCTCAACAAGTTGCTGATCAAGTTGCCAAGGCGGGTGTAAAGGGAATTTTAAACTTCACATCAGTCCGATTATCGGTTCCAAAGGAAATTAGAGTTCATAATGTTGATTTAACTAATGAACTGCAAACATTGATCTATTTTATTGATCATTATGATAAAGATTAAGCATCCAATTTTGGATGCTTTTTTATTTTTATCGGGCAAAGTTCTTGCATTAGTTGTGAAAAAATAATATATTAAGAATGTAAGTTAGCACTTGATAAGTGCAAGTGCTAAAATTTAATAAAGATATTTATTGGAGGGATTAACGTGTTAGAACCATTAGGAGATCGCGTAATTGTCGAAGTGCAAGAACCAGAAGAAAAAAACGTCGGTGGAATTGTTTTAGCAAATAACGCTAAAGAAAAACCACAGATGGGTAAAGTTGTCGCTGTAGGCGAAGGTCGAGTTCTTGATAACGGACAAAAAGTTGCCCCTTCTGTTAAAGAAGACGACATGGTCATGTTTGATAAGTATGCAGGGACAAAGGTTGAATATGATGGTACTCCATACCTTGTAATGCACGAAAAAGATTTGCTTGCAATCGTTAAATAATAAAAAATAAATTAATTAATATGAGGTGATAATAATGGCTAAAGAAATTAAGTTTTCTGAAAATGCTAGAAATTCGATGTTAAATGGTGTTGACAAGTTAGCTGACACTGTAAAAACAACTATGGGTCCAAAGGGACGTAACGTTGTTCTAGAAGAAAAAGCTGGAGATCCAACAATCACAAATGATGGTGTTACCATTGCTAAGGCAATTGATCTTCCAGATCACTTTGAAAATATGGGTGCTAAGTTAGTATCTGAAGTTGCTTCTAAAACGAATGACGTTGCCGGTGATGGTACTACTACTGCTACTGTTCTTGCCCAAGCAATCGTTAAAGAGGGTATGAAGAACGTTACCGCTGGTGCCAATCCCGTTGGAGTTCGTCAAGGAATCGAAAAGGCTACTAGAACAGCCGTTGACAGTCTTCACAAGATGAGTCACCAAGTAACTAGCAAGGAAGATATCGCTCAAATTGCTTCAATCTCATCAGCTAACGAAAAGGTTGGTAATTTGATTGCCGACGCAATGGAAAAAGTTGGTAATGATGGTGTTATTACGATTGAAGAATCACGTGGTGTTGACACTAGTTTAGACGTTGTTGAAGGTATGGAATTTGATCGTGGATACATGTCACAATACATGGTTACCGACCAAGAAAAAATGGAAGCTAACCTAGATAATCCCTACATTTTAATTACTGACAAGAAAATCACTAATATCCAAGACATTTTGCCATTACTTCAATCAGTCGTACAACAAGGTCGTTCACTCTTGATCATTGCTGATGATATTGGTGGAGAAGCTCTTCCAACCTTAGTTTTGAACAAGATGCGTGGAACCTTTAATGTTGTAGCTGTTAAGGCTCCTGGCTTTGGTGATCGTCGTAAAGAACAACTCCAAGACATTGCTACTTTGACTGGTGGTACTGTAATTACTTCTGATCTTGGATTAGATCTAAAAGACACTACCATTGATCAATTAGGTCAAGCTAATAAGGTTAACGTTACTAAAGACAGCACAACTATCGTTGAAGGTAAGGGTAGCAAAGAAGCTATCGACAAACGAATTGATGAAATCAAACAACAAATTGATGCCACTGATTCTGACTTTGACCGTGATAAGTTGAAGGAACGTTTAGCTAAGTTGGCTGGTGGAGTTGCTGTTATCAAAGTTGGTGCAGCCACTGAAACTGAACTTAAAGAACGTAAGTACCGGATTGAAGATGCTTTGAATGCTACTAGAGCCGCTGTTGAAGAGGGATTTGTTCCCGGCGGTGGTACAGCCTTTATCAACATCTTGAATGACGTTGATAAAATCCCCGCTGAAGGTGATGAAGCAACTGGAGTTAACATTGTTGTTAAAGCCCTAGAAGCACCAGTAAGACAAATTGCTGAAAATGCTGGGATTGACGGTTCAGTTATTGTGGATCATTTGAAAGACGAAAAACCAGGCATTGGTTACAATGCATTGACTGGCAAATACGAAGACATGATCAAAGCTGGTGTCGTTGACCCAACTAAGGTAAGCCGTTCAGCACTTCAAAACGCTGCATCTGTTTCAGCTCTTCTATTAACTACTGAAGCCGTTGTTGCCGAACAACCAAAAAATGATAATGATCAACCAGCTGCTCCACAACAACCTGGAATGGGTGGAATGATGTAATTTAAGTTTTAATAAAAAAGAGTCCGAATGGACTCTTTTTTATTTCCAATTATGATGAATTATCTAGTTTAATGTAGTACAATTGCATTTGACTTTAAAATTACGGTTTTACTAGGTTAAATATGACATATTAAAGGAGTATGGATTAAATGTGGCGGTATTTAAAAAGATTAATTATTGGACGTCCGCTTAAGACAACGGAAGGCTCTGGTCAATCTCTCACTAAGTTCAAAGGTTTAGCTTTGCTATCATCTGATGCCTTATCATCAGTTGCTTATGGTACTGAACAGATTACTGCCGTTTTGATTACCTTATCGACCGCGGCATTAATGTATCAAATGTGGGTCGCACTGCTAGTGTTGGTTCTGTTAGCCGCAATCACATTATCTTATCGACAGATTATTTATGCTTATCCATCTGGTGGAGGTGCCTACGTTGTTGCCCGAACCAATTGGGGTGACACTGCTGGTTTAGTTGCCGGTGGGTCCCTATTAGTTGATTATATGTTAACGGTTGCCGTTTCAACGACTTCTGGGACTGAAGCGATTACTTCTGCTATCCCTGCGCTATATAATTATCAGGTTCCGATTGCAATCTTAATTGTAATATTTATCATGATTTTGAATCTTCGTGGAATGCATGATTCAGCTTCATTCCTGGTCATTCCAGTGTACCTATTTATTGTGATGATTATCATTTTAATCATTGTTGGTGCCTATAATATTTTAACTAATAAAATTACTTATCATGCGTATGCTCCACTGAATACCTCAGTTAAGGGAATGACCTTGGTATTATTCTTTAAGGCATTCTCATCTGGTTCAGCATCGTTAACTGGAGTTGAAGCCATTAGTAATGCGGTTCCGAACTTTAAACAACCAAAACGAAAGAACGCTGCCAATACATTAGGTATCATGGCCATTATTTTAGGAATCTTCTTTGCTGGGATTACCTTTCTAAGTTACTACATGGGAGTTATTCCTAACGCTAAGGATACCGTCTTATCACAGATTGGTACCAATGTCTTTGGTCACGGAATCATGTACTACTTACTTCAGCTTGCAACTGCCTTGATTTTAGCTGTTGCTGCTAACACTGGTTTCTCTGCCTTTCCAATTTTGGCCTACAACATGGCTAAGGATAAATATTTGCCACATGCCTACCTGGATAAGGGTGACCGACTAGGTTATTCAAATGGAATTATTTCGTTAGCTTTAGGGGCGATTGTTTTAATTGTCCTCTTTAAGGGTAAAACCAATCTCTTAATTCCACTTTATGCTGTTGGTGTGTTTGTTCCATTTACGTTGTCTCAATCTGGAATGATTGTTCACTGGTTCAGAAATAAAGATGGCTTGTGGCCGGTGAAGGCTGTCATTAATTTTATTGGAGCGTTCATCTCAGTGATGTTAGTCTTCTTCCTGTTTGCACTTCATTTTGCAAACGTTTGGCCATACCTCATTATCATGCCGTTGCTCCTTTTGATGTTTTACAAAATTCATCTTCACTATCAACGAATTGCTGAGCAGCTGCGTATTTCAACTGATCCGAATTATGAGAATCATACCTATGCTGGTTCAACGGTAATCGTGTTAGTGGGAAATGTTACCCAAGTTACTAGACAAGCAATTAACTATGCGAGATCGATTGGTGACAACGTTATTGCCATGCACGTTTCGTTTGCCGATAATCCGCAAAAAGAAGAGAAAATTTCAACGAAGTTTAAAGAAGAGTATCCAGACATTCGATTTGTCGATATTCATACCTCGTATCGTTCGGTTGTCGATCCGGTGCTTCGTTTCTGTGACGTTATTGCGAAACAGGATGAGGATCGTAATTATACTACGACGGTTCTGGTTCCTCAATTTGTACCAAGACACTACTGGCAACAAGTCCTTCATAACCAGACCGCTGTTCGATTAAGAAGTGCCTTGAATTCACGTCAGGACATCATTGTGTCGACGTATAACTATCATTTAAGTGAATAATAGAACAAAAAGCTAGGCGATGTTTAACATCGCCTAGCTTTTTTGATTTGACTTTAAAGGTTCACAATATGAGCAAATAGTGGGACGATGATATCAACGACCACCGAAATAATGACCACCGCAATCGCAGCCATGGAGCCCTGAACTTCACCAAGCTCAAGGGCTTTAGCTGATCCAAGGGTGTGTCCTGCCGTTCCAAGCCCCAATCCAATTCCGATGGGGTTCTTCAATCTGAATATTTTAATGATCCAGTCGCCAAGTGCGTAAATAATAACAGCGTTTAAGATACATGCCATGGCGGTAATTGCTGGCACACCGTTAATGCCTTGAGCGATTGGCATTGCAACTGCGGTAGTGGCAGCCTGCGGAAGCATGGAAGCAATTTCCGACTTGTTTAATCCAATTAACTTGGAGACAAAGTACATGATGATTACCGAAATGGTTAAACCGATTATTAGTGATAACAAAATTTCAAACCAGTACTTTTTCACGATGTCGTTTCGCTTGAAGAGTGGGACTGCGAAAGCAATCGTGGTAGGGAAGAGGAACCAAAAAATAATATCACCACCTGGCTTATACAAGTTGGTGTAAATCCAGGTAATGTTAATCCCCGTTGCTTTGCTCATTAACCAGAGAACAAAGATCCCGAGCACCATCCCAACAAATAATGGTTGAAAAAGAAAAAAGCCGTTAAATTTTTTAAATAGAAATGATCCAATCAGATAGACCACCAATGATAGAGCAATTCCAAACATTGGATTGCCTAAAAATTTTAATAGTTCCGTTTGCATATTTGGTTACTCCTTATCAATGTCTTGTTTTTTGCCAAAAATTTTATTGCGGGCTCATATCAAAAAAGTAGCAACTAAAGCCACCGACACCAACATGACGACTGTCGAAATAATGATCATAATCACTAGTTTGACGCCAGAATGTTTCATAATGTCGAGGGAGGCCGCTAATTGAATTCCAGAAGGGACGAAAAGGAATCCTAGGATTCCAATAAAAAATGATCCGACCTTTTCGACCTGTTCTGGTTTAATGACTTTAAAGGTCAATAACAAATATAATATCACCAACCCAATTACTGGGGTTGGAACTGGAAAGTTGGCTGGAAAGAGTGCTGAGATTAGACTTGAGACGAATAAAATGACCCCAAAGATACCGAGTTGAGTTAACAATGGAGCATCTTTTTGAGATTTTTCTTCTTTATTTTGCATGTTTGACTCCTTTCAAAAGTATGTGATTGATTTAGCTATTTCTATATTTAATATAATATATGAAATGAACTAAAAAACAAACCAAAATTTTAATTGTTATCATTAGATTTAATTATCATAAATTAAATAAAGGGAAGCTTGTGTTTGTTATTTTCCGTTTGTATAATTGAATATAAACTTAATCGTGGAAGGCCATACTTAATTGAAATTTGAAATATTCGTCTATTTGTTTGCAACGATGATAATGTCGGCGGTTTTAACCCCTTTTATCAGAATTTTAGCATTCAAAATTGGCGCCATTGATAAACCGAATAAAAGACGTGTAAATAAAATTCCAATGCCAACGTTAGGTGGTCTGGCAATTTTTATTGCTTATACCATTACGACTTGCGTTTTTTTGCGAAACCAAATTCCATCTAGTAAGTTGTGGGGAATTCTGGGCGGAGAAATTATTATCATTATGACGGGGGTCATTGATGATATTTTTGAATTGACGCCACGGCAAAAGGTGATTGGGATCTCACTAGCGGCACTATGGGTGTACATTTTTGCGGGCATTCAGATGAGTTCTATCACGCTCCCATTCTTTGGTGATGTTAGTCTGGGATGGTTAAGTCTACCAATTACCTGGATATGGATTCTCGGGATTACGAACTCAATTAATTTAATCGATGGACTGGATGGACTAGCGACGGGGATTGCCATTATTGCTCTGACTACGATGGGAATCATCGGCTTATTCTTTTTAAACGTCGGTAACGTTTACGTGTCAATCATGATTTTTACCTTTGCCGCTTCCTGTTTGGGCTTTTTACCGTATAATTTTTTCCCAGCTCGAATCTATCTAGGGGATACGGGATCCCTATTAATTGGCTTTATGATCTCGGTTTTTTCCTTACAAGGTCTTAAAAACGCCACCTTCATATCAGTCATTATTCCCGTTGTGATTTTGGGAGTTCCAATCTCGGATACCGCTTATGCAATTTTACGGCGGATTTTGAACAAACAGCCTATCTCTCACGCTGATAAGCACCATTTACATCATCGGTTGATGCAGATTGGTTTGACCCATCGACAAACGGTTTTGGTGATTTACGGAATTGCGTTAATTTTCGCTTTCATCTCTTTACTCTATCCATTGTCCAGTTTCTGGGGATCAGTGTTGTTGACGGTTGCCACTTTGATTGGGATTGAGCTTTTTGTGGAAGCCATTGGATTAGTCGGAAAGAACCGGCAACCCTTGCTTAATTTGATTAAACGCGTTGTGACTGGAACAACCAGTAAGGCTAATCACGAAACCGAAATCACTAAAACCAAGGCAAAGCATAAAACCAAATCAAACAAAAAAGAGTAGTTCATTGAAGGTGAACTACTCTTTTTAGACTAAACTGGACTCTCAAAATAAGCTTCCTTACCAATCTTGAATTGAACGTCTCCTGCAAGCAAATTGTTGATTTTTGTTTTGAAGTCATCAATCACATGATTTGAAATGGCGGTGCTTACCCGAACACTGGTGTCATATTCAACGTTAGTAATTGGTAGATTATTTTGTTTAAGAAAATATTGGAGTTTATCATTTAACTTATAGGATACTGAAATAGTAAGTGCAGTTTTAAGCGTCATTTTACTAATTCCAACCCTTTCAATCACATCCGATGCCGAGTTACTATATGCTCGAATTAGGCCACCAGCACCTAGTTTGATGCCACCAAAGTACCTTGTTACTACGATTACTGTGTCGTGAAGCTCCATGTTTTTAATGGCCTCCAGGATTGGAATGCCGGCAGTCCCACTGGGTTCGCCGTTGTCACTTTCTCGCTGGACATCATCATTTGGGCCAATGACATAGGCAAAACAATTGTGGTTAGCCTTTTTATTTTGGTTTTTGATACTGGCGATGAATGCTTGAGCACTCGCTTCGTCCGTGACACGAGATACAGAAGCAATAAACTTTGATTTTTTGATAATAATTTCATTTTGACCAGCTTGTTTAATGGTTAAAAAAGAATTTTGCATTAAATTATTCCTGTTCTTCGTATTTAAAAATGGAGGCGGATAGTTAATGATCAAAGATCAAAAAGAACTAATGGGAAGACTTACGCCAAGCACTTTGATTGATCCGATGCTTTTAAGTGATCCACTTCTTAATTTTGAATTAGCGGTAACGGTTAATCAAACTACTATTCATTGTAACCGATGTGGATTCAATTGTGAAAAATCAAAATGTGAACTTCCCAATCATATTTTTTACTGCCCCAATTGCATCGAAATGGGGCGAATTGATTCTTCGATGAAACTGGTTAGTGTCCTAGAAACAAATCGTGTTGTGGTTCCAAGTAATGTTTTGACTTGGGATGGGACGCTAACTGTAAATCAAAAAGACTGTGCGTTAAGGATGATTGAATCAGTAAAACATCACCGTGATCATCTACTGTGGGCGGTTACTGGAGCGGGTAAGACCGAGATGCTTTTTCCGGTATTAACATGGGCGATTGAACGTAAATTTCGAATTGCCATTGCTTCTCCCAGAGTGGACGTGTGTTCGGAACTTTATCCGCGTCTTAAAGCGGCTTTTTCTAACCTTGATATGGTTTTATTGCATGGTAAAAGTAAAGACAAGTACCATTATTGTCAACTGACTGTCTGTACGACCCACCAACTCATGCGTTTCTTTCATGCTTTTGATTTGTTGATTATTGATGAAGTTGATGCGTTTCCATTCGTTAATAACGTTAACCTGGAATTTTCCGTAAAGCATGCTTTAAAGACTACGGGTCAAAGAATCATGTTAAGTGCCACTCCAAGTAAACGACTGAAAACCCAAATCACGCGTGGAAATGGAGATATGAGTTATTTGCCGATCAGGTTTCATGGTCATTTGTTGCCCGTGATTAAAGTTCACTTGTCAAGAAAGTGGCGGATGCAATTATCAAAGGGAAGGTTACCCCATCAATTAATTAAAATGTGTCAGCGTAACGTTGCAATTGGAAGAAGATTTTTATTGTTTGTTCCTAAGATTAAAGATTTACCGGTGGTTGATCGGATTTTAAGCAAACAAATCCGTGGTTCAAAGGTATGGGAATCTGTTTATTCGGCGGACAAGAAACGAATGGAAAAGGTTCAAGCCATGCGTGACCAGCAAGTGTTATTTTTAGTGACTACGACCATCTTAGAACGAGGAGTGACTTTTCCGGATATTGATGTAATGGTACTGGGGGCCGACGATAAGGTCTTTTCTACGTCGTCATTAGTTCAGATGGCAGGAAGAGTGGGCCGAAAAAAGACCAGACCGACCGGTAACGTTGATTTTTTTGTGGGAAGTTTTTCAAGACGAATTACTAGCGCCCAAAATGAGATTAAGGCTATGAATCGCAGAGGGATGAAATTAAAAAGTCATGAATAAATGTTTATGGTGTAATCAAATTATTAGAAGTGATGTGAGAATTTCCTTTATTTTAAGTTTTCGTTCCTTTGTCCCGCCAATTATGTGTGATGAATGTCAAAAACTTTTTTGCCCCATTGATTTAAAAACGGCGTGTCCAGATTGTGGCAAGCAGCAAGCAAAATTAGAGTTGTGTGATGATTGTAAGATTTGGGAAGATCAATCTGGTCCCAAATTAATTAACTACGCGTTGTTTCCATACGATGAAGTGAGTGATTACATGGCTCGGTACAAGTTTCAGGGTGATTATCGGTTAAGGCGACTATTTCAAAGTCAGTTTCAGTCTTTTATATTTGACCATAACGACGGCGGTATGATTGTTCCCATCCCGATTAGTAAGAAAACGTTTGAGGTGCGAAAGTTTAATCAGGTTGAGGGGTGGTTAGCTGGTGTGAAATATCAAAAGGTCTTAGGAGCGGTGTCAAAAAAGGGCTTACCCCAGTCTAAAAAAGATAAATTTGATAGGATGCATTTAAAACAACCATTTTACGTTGAGCCGGAGTGGTCGACTAACAACCTACGTGGGAGAAAGGTTTGTTTGATTGATGATGTGTATACGACTGGAACCACCCTGCACTTAGCGGCCAAACTGTTATATTCGTATGGGGTTAAGAAAGTCTCAAGTATTACCCTTGCACGTTAGTATTGATTGTTATTTAATCGATTAGAATTTATAATAGTTATAAGAGATTCGTTTGAAGACAATGATACTAAGCATAGGAGAGATTAAAATGCTTGAAACTAAATTAAGAGGTGATGATGTTGAAATCACCAGTGATCTCCGTGATTACATTAATCATCACGTCAAAACAATTGATAAACGTTTTGATGCAAACGTGAAAGGGACTGCTCATGTTGATCTTATGAACTATTCTAACGAACGAATCAAAGCTGAAATCACTATTATCCTACC
The DNA here is from genome assembly GCF_059901235.1 of Fructilactobacillus sp. X3R2C1. NCBI lineage: Bacteria > Bacillati > Bacillota > Bacilli > Lactobacillales > Lactobacillaceae > Fructilactobacillus > Fructilactobacillus sp. X3R2C1. Next base: position 19,454 of record NZ_JBWXVA010000006.1, on the reverse strand, counting down.
GAACTTTTTACTGCGAGGTGAGGGCAACTCTGATGACATTCACAAAAGCATTGATATCGCGATTCACGATATCCAGCAGCAGATCGATAAATATGGCTCAAAGGTAAATGAAGAATTAACTGAGCATAAGTTATCCCACGTTTTTAATGATCCCAATAAACGATTAGCCGAATCTAAGATCGTTAGGAAAAAGCGGATTCCTTTACAGAAGATGACTTCGGAAGATGCCATTATTCAGATGAATTTGATTGGGCATGATTTTTTTGTCTATGTTGATGTCACCGATGGCACCACTGACATTGTTTATCGAAGACATGATGGAGACTATGGACTAATTAAAACCGATCGTTAGAAAAACAGAAATAGCATATTTCTGTTTTTTTGTGATGAATTTTTAATTGATTTGATAAAATGTTAGAATAAGAAAATAGACTGATCATTCGAGAAACAAAAACGGTTTAGACACTAGAGGAGAAATCAATCAATGGCAACAAACCTTTTAAAGAAATGGGTTGAAAGCGACAAAAGCGAACTGAAACGATTAGGAAAGCTCGCCGATAAGGTCAGCTCATACTCAGAACAATATCGAAAATTAAGTGATAAAGAATTACAAGCTAAAACCCCAGAATTTCAAAAGCGTTATCAAAATGGTGAAAGCTTAGATGACATGTTACCTGAGGCTTTTGCGGTTGCCCGTGAAGGTGCCAGACGAGTGCTCGGGTTAAATCCATTTCGAGTCCAGATTATGGGTGGAATTGTCCTTCATGAGGGTAATATTGCTGAGATGAAGACTGGTGAAGGGAAAACGTTAACGGCTACAATGCCCGTCTACCTGAATGCTTTATCAGGAAAAGGTGTTCATGTCGTTACGGTTAATGAATACCTATCACAACGTGATGCCACTCAAATGGGCCAGTTATACAATTGGCTGGGCTTAACGGTCGGGGTGAACTCGGCTGATAAGAATCCGGAAGAAAAACGAGCTGCCTATGATAGCGACATCACTTATTCAACTAATAGTGAGATTGGATTTGATTATTTAAGGGATAACATGGTGGTTTATAAAGAAGATCGGGTTCAACGCCCACTTAATTTTGCCATCGTCGACGAAGTTGATTCGATCTTAATCGATGAAGCCAGAACCCCATTGATCATTTCTGGTGAAGCTCGTGGGTCAAACAAGCTTTACATGCAGGCAGATAAATTTGCCAAGACACTAAATCCTAAAACGGATTTTAAGGTTGATTTAGAGACTAAAACGGTCTCTTTGAAGGATGTTGGAATTGAAAAAGCCGAAAAGTACTTCAATTTAAATAACCTTTACGATACGGAAAACACTGCTTTAACCCACCATTTGGATCAGGCTTTACGTGCCAATTACGTGATGGAAAAGGATAAAGACTATGTTGTCTCAAAAGACGAGGTTTTAATCGTTGATTCCTTTACCGGAAGAATCATGGAAGGTCGTCGTTTTTCAGATGGGCTTCACCAAGCACTTGAGGCTAAAGAGGGTGTTACCATCCAAGAAGAAAGCAAGACGATGGCTAACATCACCTATCAAAACTTATTTAGACAGTACAGTAAGTTAGCTGGAATGACTGGTACCGCTAAAACGGAACAGGATGAGTTTCGAGAAATTTACAACATGGATGTCATTGCGGTTCCAACCAATAAACCGGTTGTTAGAATTGATGAGCCAGATGTTTTATATCCAAGTTTGGAATCAAAATTTGACGCTGTTATTGCCAAAATTAAAGATTTACACAAACGGGGACAACCAATCCTGATTGGTACGGTTGCGGTTGAAACTTCTGAATATCTTTCAGAGCGACTTGATGAAGAAAAAATTCCTCACGTAGTTTTGAATGCAAAAAATCATGCCAAAGAAGCTGACATTGTTGCTAACGCCGGTCAAAAAGGAGCTGTTACCATTGCAACCAACATGGCCGGTCGTGGAACTGATATTAAGCTTGGACCTGGAGTGGTCAAATTAGGTGGATTAGCGGTTATCGGGACCGAACGACACGAGTCACGAAGAATTGATAATCAATTACGTGGACGTTCTGGAAGACAGGGTGATCCTGGTTATTCCCAATTCTATCTTTCACTTGAAGATGATTTGATGCGTCGATTTGGGTCTGATAAGGTTAAAAGTATTCTTGACTCAATGAAGGTTGAGGGCGATGATGCGGTTATCCGGAGTCACATGATCACGAAGCAGGTCGAATCGGCTCAAAAACGAGTTGAAGGTAATAACTATGATTCACGTAAAAACGTGTTAAAGTACGATGATGTGATGCGTCAACAACGTGATGTAATCTATGGCGAGCGTAGTAAGGTGATTGACGAAAATAAGTCACTTAAGTGGGTTATTATGCCAATGATCAAACGAACGGTTAATCGAATTGTCAACTTGCACACTCAGGGAGATCAAAAGAAATGGGATCTCCAAACCATCCTTGATTTTGCGATTAATTCATTAGTTAGTCCCGATCAAATCAGCATTGATGACTTAAAAGGAAAATCAAGTGATGAAATTAAGGCATACTTGATGGGACTCGTTGATACTGAGTATGATAAGAAAGAAAAAGAGCTCCAGGATCCCGAACAGATGCTTGAATTTGAAAAAGTGGTTGTGCTTAGGGTGGTTGATTCACACTGGACTGACCACATCGATTCAATGGACCAATTACGAGAGTCAATCGGTCTTCGTGGTTATGGTCAATTAAACCCATTAGTTGAGTATCAACGTGAAGGATTTAGAATGTTTGAAGAAATGGTCTCTGATATTGACTACGATGTCACTAGGTTGTTTATGAAAGCTGAGATCAGACAAAATATGGAAAGATAGTTTAAGAACGGAGGACTTTTGGTCTCCGTTTTTTCATCTTCAGGAGTATGAAATGGAATTAAGTGAAGCACGTGGACAGGTCGAAAAGATTAAAAAAGCCGTAGCTGGCTTTAGGGGGTCACTTTGACCTGGATCAACTAAGTGAAAATATTTCGGTTAATGAGGCTAAAATGGCTGAACCGGGATTTTGGGATGACCAAAGAAAAGCCCAGAAATTAATTGATGAGAACAATCGATTAAAATTAAAATATGATAATTTTAATTCACTGGCTAAAAAGGTGGAAGATTTAAAGGTTAACCTCGAACTCCTTGAAGAAGTTAGTGATGATGATTTAAAGAAAGAGTTCGATGACGAATTAGCCAAGACCCAAAAGGAACTTAGTAGTTATCAGCTGAGTTTACTTTTGAATGGGAAATACGATGAAAATAATGCAATTGTTGAGATCCATCCTGGAGCTGGTGGAACTGAATCACAAGACTGGGGGTCCATGTTATTTCGGATGTATCAACGATGGGCCGAACAAAACGGCTTTTCGGTTTCAGTCGAAGACTATCAACCAGGTGACGTTGCTGGGATCAACAGTGTGACATTTTTAGTATTTGGAACCAACGCCTATGGTTACCTGAAATCAGAAAAAGGCGTTCACCGGTTAGTGCGGATCTCACCCTTCGATTCAGCAGGGCGGCGTCATACGTCGTTTGCCTCCGTTGATGTTATGCCAGAGCTTGATGAAACTGTGAACGTTGACATTAACCCAGAAGATCTCCGGATTGATGTTTTTCGGTCGAGCGGTGCTGGTGGTCAGCATATTAATAAAACCTCTTCAGCGGTTCGAATTACCCACTTACCAACTGGAATTGTCACCTCAAGTCAGGCCCAACGTTCACAATTACAGAATAGAGTTACAGCGATGAATATGTTAAAATCAAAGTTGTACGAACGTGAACAAGAGAAAAAAGAAGAAGAGAAAGCCAAGATTGAGGGTAAGCAGCTTGATATTGGTTGGGGTTCACAAATTCGTTCTTATGTTTTTCATCCCTATACAATGGTTAAGGATCATCGGACCAATTATGAGACTGGTAATGGTCAAGCAGTGATGGATGGTGATTTGAATCCATTCATTAACGCGTATTTGCAGTGGAATTTAAAACAGAAGAACCCAAAATAACGAAAAAGGAAGTTCATTATGTCAGTTGCGACTAATATTTTGTTTTTTGTCTTTATGCCAGCTTTTTGGTTTGCACTTATTCGCGTTTTCTTCGTTTATAATCGAAGAGTAAATCGAGAACGACGCTTATTTGAAAGTGCTGTTAACCCTAAATTTCACGAAGGATGGGTCTTTTTTAAATCATTAATTGTGCTGGGAATTGTTGGATCAATTTTAACTGCTTTGGTTGGGATTGAAGTGTCCTTAAATTGGATTTTATTATATGAATTATTGATCGCCATTAGTTTACTGATCCCAGGAATCTTAGTGCCGACATTGATTTTATTTGGATCAGTTTTTGTTGGGGTCTTCTTCAATGATTATTCAATCCCGATGATTAAGGGTGGCGACTTTATTGGTGCCGTGAATATGAACGCATCAAGATCGGCCAATTACTTAGCCTTAATCACAATCATGCTGGTTCTAATGTTTATCTTTTTGAAGATGAATGGTAGGACAATTAACTCTCCTCAGGTTTCAAAGAATCGGCGCGGAAACCGAGTGGCATCTTATGGATACAATGAGTTAGCTGTGATTCCGCTGGTACTGATGATTCCTGGTAAATTAATCGAAACGATCGTACCAATGTGGCCAGTTTTTAATATTTTTGGTGCACATGTAACCTTCTTGGTTGTTCCGTTTTTGATTGGTTTTCGCTTCAAGTTTGTTAACCATTTGCCAAATGAATTAATGCCACGGATTTCAAACGCGATTGGAGAACTCGCATTGTTAGCCATTTTACTAACGGCGGGTGCTTACTTTATGAGAAATAGTTACTACGTTATCATCGCGATTGCTTTATTGGCAGTGGTTTATGTAATCATCATGTATCACTTCCATCGCGTTGACCGAAAGACCGGAAATCAGATTAGTCAAGCGGTTGATGGAATCCGAATCATTGGGATTAAACCCCGCACTCCAGCCGATAAGATGGGACTTAAAACGGGTGACTTAATTGTTGAAGTTAACAACGTTCCGGTAAATTCGGAAAGTCAATTGTATTCTGCTTTACAAGATGATCCGACCTTTGTTCACATGAAGGTTAAAAATCGTAAGAATCAATTAGAGATTAAAGAAACGGCAATTTACGATGGTTCACCGCATGAGATTGGAATTGAAATGTTTCAAAATAATTAGTTAGAAGCACCTAGTTAATGGGCGCTTCTTTTATTTTGCATAAAATTAAGAACCGCCTAAATTAGGTCTGATTGTGTTAGAATTAAGTAAATTAATTTTATTTGGAGGTAGGTCCAATGGCTCAGAGTGTAACGGTAGCTGATTTAGTAAAGAACACTCATCTTAGTGTCTTTTGGGGTCGTGAATATTTAGACCGTCCCATTACCACTAGTGACATTTCACGTCCGGGACTGGAATTGACTGGATATTTTAACTACTACCCAGCCAAGCGAATTCAGATCTTTGGGATAACTGAAACCTCATTTGCAAAGGGAATGAGTGATGAAAAATTAAAAGAAGTAATGACCAAAATGTGTCAACCAGAAACGCCTGCATTTGTTATTTCTACTCAACTAGAACCACCTGAGCAGTTAGTGGCAGCCGCCAAAAAGGCTCACATTCCAATCTTAGGTTCAAAGTTAACCACCTCTAGAATTCTAAGCAATATGACGACGTATCTTGAAGCTAAGTTAGCCGAACGAAAGTCCATTCATGGGGTTTTGGTTGAAGTTTATGGACTTGGTGTTTTAATTACCGGTGATTCTGGAATTGGTAAGAGTGAAACGGCGCTAGAACTTGTTAAGCGTGGTCATCGTTTAATTGCTGATGATCGAGTTGAGGTTTATCAACAAGATGAGCAAACCTTGATTGGTCAAGCTCCCAAGATTCTTAATCACTTACTAGAAATTCGTGGGATTGGCATTATTGATGTGATGAACCTATTTGGTGCGGGTGCCGTTCGTTCCCAATCAAAAGTGGACTTAATCGTTCATTTGGACCAGTGGAACAAGGATACTAAGTATGATCGGCTTGGGACCGACCGTGAAACAACTCGAATCTTTGACGTTGATTTGAAGAAATTGACAATTCCGGTAAAACCCGGACGAAACTTAGCCATTATTATTGAAACCGCTGCGATGAACTTTAGGGCTCGTTCAATGGGATACGATGCGACTAAGGTCTTTGATAACAACTTAAATGAGTTGATCAAAGAAAATGCTTCTAAAAACAACCAGGAGCAAAAACACGAAGAACAAGCAGTTGAACAAAATAAGAAAGATATTAGCCAAGATGCTAATAAGGATCCTGAATAGGAGTGGAAGTTGTGTTTAGCATATTGGCATTAAATCCGGTTGCGATTCATCTCGGACCAATTGCGGTCCACTGGTATGGTATTTTTATCGCTGCCGCTGTCTTGATTGCCGTTTACCTTTCAATGAAAGAAGCTAAGCGACAACACTTAAATGAAGATGTCTTATATGATTTGATTTTGTGGGCGATTCCAATTGCGATTATTTCGGCTCGAATCTATTATGTGGTTTTTCAATGGAGATATTATCGCCATCATCTAGATGAGATTATTCAAATTTGGGATGGTGGAATTGCCATTTATGGAGCTTTAATCGGGGCTGGATTATTTATTTGGTGGTTTTGTTTTAAACATCATTTGTCAGTCTGGCAGATTTTAGATATTGCCGCTCCAACCGTCATTATGGCTCAAGGAATTGGCCGTTGGGGTAATTTCATGAATCAGGAAGCATTTGGAGCGGTAACATCACTTCAATTTTTACAGCATTTACATTTACCTGACGTTATCATCAATCAAATGTTTATTAGCGGGGCGTACCGCCAGCCAACGTTTTTATATGAGTCACTTTGGGATTTAGCAGGATTTGCTGTCTTGATGATTATGAGACATGCCCCGCAGTTCTTTAAGCGTGGGGAAGTCTTTTTAAGTTACGTGATGTGGTATTCGTTTGGACGTTTTTTCACCGAGGGCATGCGGACCGATAGTTTAATGTTATTCGGGGTAATCCGGGTATCACAGTTGCTTTCCATTTTATTATTCGTAGTAGCACTATTTGTTTTAATTTATCGTAGACGAAACGACCAGTTAGTCTGGTACTACGGTAGTTAAGTGATTTGTAGGAGATAATTTAAATAATGACAGAAAAAATCGCAGTACTCGGTGCAGGATCATGGGGCAGCATGCTCGCCGATATTTTAGTTGAAAATGGGCATGAAGTTAAAATTTGGTCGAAAAGCAAGGAACAGGTGGATGAGTTAAATAATCAGCACACTAATTCCCATTACATCAAGAACTTTACCTTTCCAAAAGAGATGAAAGCTTATGCTGACATGGAAGAGGCACTTAAAGGAGCCGATGATGTTTTATTCATTGTTCCATCACAGGCAACTCGTTCGGTTGCAAATCAAGCTAACAAAATTTTGGGCAAGTTAGAAATGAAACCATATATCATCCATGGAAGTAAGGGCATTGAAAAGGGTACCTATGATCGAATGTCTCAGGTATTGCAAGAAGAAATTGATCCTCAAAATCGTAAGTCGATTTCAGCCCTTTCTGGACCTAGTCAAGCTGAAGATGTTGCTAGACGTGATATTACCTTAGTTACAGTCGCCAGTGATGATATGCCATCTGCTGAGCATTTTCAAAAATTGTTTATGAATGATTATTTCAGAATTTATACTAATAACGACATTATTGGGGTTGAACTTGGTGGGGCTTTAAAAAATATTATTGCATTAGGAGCTGGAGCCTTGGTAGGTTTGGGCTACGGTGATAATGCAAAAGCAGCCCTCATGACCCGTGGTATTGCGGAAATATCACGTTTAGGTGTATCATTTGGTGCGGACCCATTAACTTTTAGCGGATTGTCTGGTGTAGGTGACGTGATTGTCACCGCAACTAGTTCTGATTCTCGCAATTGGCGGGCTGGTTATCAGCTCGGCAAGGGTAAGAAATTGGATGACGTTGTTAAAGACATGGGCATGGTGATCGAGGGAATCGACACCAATCAAGCTGCATTTGAATTATCAAAACAACGTGGGGTAGAAATGCCCATTACATCCGCAATTCATGCAGTAATTAATAATGAAGAAACCGTTTCTGACGCGATTTCTAATTTAATGTCTAGAGAGGGACGTTCAGAACAAGGTTAATTCTAAAAGGGGTATATAAGAAGATGAAAAAAGTAACTAAAGCTGTTATTCCTGCCGCTGGCTTAGGAACAAGATTTTTACCTGAAACGAAAGCACTTCCAAAGGAAATGTTACCAATTGTTGATATTCCAACCATTCAATACATTGTTGAAGAAGCTAAGGCTTCTGGAATCAAAGACATTGTCATTGTGATTGGTAAGGGCAAGCGTGCCATTGAAGATCATTTTGATTCAAACGTAATGCTTGAAGAAAACCTTGAAAAAAAGGGTAAAGAAAAGATGCTCAAGTCAATTCAGAAGACTAATGATATGAACATTTACTTTATTAGACAATCTTATCCACGTGGACTTGGCGACGCTGTTTTAACGGCCAAAAGTTTCATTGGAAATGATCCATTTGTGGTTATGCTTGGAGACGACTTGATGGAAGATACGACTCCGCTCACCAAACAATTGATGAATAGTTACGAAAAGACGGGAGCTTCAACCCTTGCCGTTATGAAAGTCCCTCATAAGGAGACTTCTAAATACGGAGTAATTGAACCAGTTAGCGAGGTTTCAAAGGGACTTTATAATGTGAGAAACTTCGTTGAAAAGCCAGACCCCAAGGATGCTCCTAGTGATCTAGCAATTATTGGACGTTACTTGTTAACTCCACAGATTTTTGACGTTTTGGAACACACTAAGCCAGGTAAGGGGAATGAAGTTCAGCTAACCGATGCCATCAATACTTTAAATCAAACTCAAAGAGTGTTTGCTCATGAGTTTAAGGGTGATCGGTACGATACTGGCAATAAGCTTAGCTGGCTTGAGACTAACATTACCTTTGGTTTAAAACACCCTGAAATTGAGCAAGAATTACGTGAATACATTAAGAACCTTGGTCAAAAGCTGACTAAGGAAGACGAACAAAAGAAAAATTAGATTAAAATGCCGACTTTTGCCGGCATTTTTTATTTTGAAGTATAATGATTAAACATTTAATTCAGTTTATGATAATATAATTTTGTACAATTGATATTAGTCAAGGAGGTTTTTGGTTATGAAAATTAAATTAGGTGGACTACCAGTATCATGGTTAATGGGTGATGATCAACCAAAGGTTGGCGATTATCTACCAAAATTTACCGTAAAAAATGCTGAAGGGAAAGATGTTACGACTGATGATTTAAAGGGTCAGACAACGTTGATTAGTGTGGTTCCTAACTTAAAGACAAAGGTATGTAGTTTAGAAACTGCTCGTTTTAACCAGGAAGCATCAAAGTTTAAGGGCATTAAATTTGTTACCATTTCAAATAACCCAATTGAATACCAAAAAAATTGGTGTGCCGCTCACGGTGTCAACAACATGGAAATTCTTTCTGATTTTAATGGTTCATTTGGAAAAGCCATGCACTTATACATCCCGGCTTTTGGTCACTTAGCTCGGGTGGTTTACTTGGTAAATGCTGAAGGCAAAATTTTGTATTGTCAAGCAGTTCCAGAAATTACTCATCAACCAAACTACGAACCAGTTCTTGACGAGTTAAAGAAAGTAACAAACAATAAATAATGATTGAGGCGATATAATGGCAAAAAAGTATGATGTAATTGTAATCGGTGCTGGTCCAGCCGGAATGACGGCGGCATTGTATGCATCACGAGCCGAACTATCTGTATTAATGCTTGATCGTGGGATCTATGGTGGACAGATGAACAACACTGCCGAAATTGAGAATTATCCTGGATTTAAATCAGTCTTAGGACCAGATCTATCTAAAAAAATGTACGATGGGAGTACTCAGTTTGGTGCTGAGTATGGCTACGGAACCGTTACTGGCATTGACATTGATGGCGATAAACGGATTGTTAAGACTGAAGACGGTGACTATGAGGCTCCTTCTGTAATTATTGGTGCTGGTTCTGAGTACAAGAAACTCGGAGTTCCCGGTGAGCAAGACTACAGTGGAAAAGGTGTTTCTTACTGTGCGGTTTGTGATGGCGCCTTCTTTAAAGGCGAAGACGTTGTTGTCGTTGGTGGTGGTGACTCTGCAATTGAGGAAGCTACTTATCTATCCAATATCGTAAAGCACGTTACGGTCATTCACAGACGTGATCAACTTCGGGCCCAGAAGATTCTGCAGAAGCGGGCCTTTGATAAGGACAATATCGATTTTGTCTGGAACAGTAACGTTACTGATATTGAAGGTGACGGTCAAAAAGTAACCGGGGTTGCGATTAAAAACAACCAAACCGGTGAAACTTCAAACATTAAAGCTTCTGGTGTCTTTATTTACGTTGGTATTTTACCAATGACTGATGCGTTCAAGAACCTTGGAATTACTGATGAACAAGGTTGGATTGACACCGATGATGAAATGAAGACTAAGATTCCCGGTGTCTTCGCGGTTGGTGACGTACGAAAGAAACACTTACGTCAAATTACGACTGCGGTCGGCGATGGCGGAACTGCAGGTCAGGGCGTCTTCAATTACGTCGAAGAGCTTAAAACTAAAGATTAAACGAAAAAGAGCAGAGTCGATCTGCTCTTTTTGTATGGAAGCTTTGGTCTAATTGCTTTGCGAAAGTATGTTCGTATGCTAGAATTATTATAAGTAACGGGAGAAAGTTAATGCTTTCTCCTTTTTTTCCGAGTTTAAGAAGAGGTGCCAATATGATTAAAAAAACGAATAATAATTTTGACCTAGTTTCGAAATTTACTCCAACTGGTGATCAGCCGGAAGCCATTAAAGAATTAACCCAGGGAATTAGAAATGGAGATCGTGATCAGGTCCTTTTGGGTGCTACTGGAACTGGTAAAACCTACACCATGGCAAATGTCATTAAGAACATTAACAAGCCAACGCTGGTTTTATCGCACAATAAAACTTTAGCTGGGCAACTTTATAGTGAGCTCAAGCAGTTGTTTCCTAATAATGCGGTCGAATATTTTGTGAGTTATTATGATTTTTATCAGCCTGAGGCCTATGTTCCTTCCAGTGATACCTATATTGAAAAGGATGCTTCGATTAATGACGAGATTGATCAACTCCGCCACGCAGCAACGAGTGCTCTACTAGAACGAAACGATGTTATCGTTGTGGCTTCAGTTTCCTCAATCTTTGGTTTAGGAAGTCCAAAAGAATATCAGGACCATACGGTTTCGTTGCACGTTGGACAACAACTAGAGCGCGATGTCTTTTTGCGTCAGTTGGTTAACATTCAATTCGATCGAAACGACATTGATTTTCAACGTGGTCGCTTTCGTGTACATGGTGATGTAGTAGAAGTCTTTCCGGCTTCTAGAAATGAACATGCCTATCGGATCGAATTTTTCGGTGACGAGATTGACCGAATTACTGAAGTTGACACGTTGACTGGTGAAGTTATCGGTGAACGAAAACAGATTACAATTTTTCCTGCCACTCACTTCTTGACTAACAAGGAAACGATGGATGTGGCTTTACCTGAAATCAAGGATGAAATGGTAAAACAGGTTGCTAACTTTGAGAAAAAGGGCAAACTACTTGAAGCTCAAAGATTGAAGCAACGGACCACCTATGACATTGAAATGATGCGTGAAATGGGATATACAACTGGGATTGAGAATTATTCTCGTTATATGGACCGCAGAAAACCTGGCGAAGCTCCATACACATTATTGGACTTTTTCCCCAAAGATTATTTGATGTTCATTGATGAATCACATCGAACGGTTCCGCAAATCGGTGGAATGTTTAACGGTGATAAGGCTAGAAAGCAGCAATTAATTGATTATGGATTTAGACTTCCCAGCGCGCTTGATAATCGACCATTAAAGTTACCTGAGTTTGAAAAACGGGTTAATCAAGTAGTTTATATGTCAGCCACTCCGGGTCCATATGAAGAGGACAAGACTAATCACGTTGTCCAACAAATTATTCGTCCAACTGGACTACTTGATCCAACCGTTGAAGTTCGTCCCACGAAAGATCAAATGGATGATTTGGTTGGTGAAATCAATAAACGAGTTCAAAATAACGAGCGTACCTTCGTTACGACCTTAACCAAGAAGATGGCAGAAGATTTAACCGATTATCTAAAAGATTTGGGAATTAAAGTAAAATACTTGCACAGTGATATTAAAACCCTCGAAAGAACCCAAATTTTACGTGATTTGCGTTTGGGTAAGTTTGATGTTTTAGTTGGAATTAACCTGTTGCGTGAAGGGATTGACGTTCCCGAAACATCATTGATTGCAATCTTGGATGCTGATAAGGAAGGCTTTTTGCGTGACAAACGTTCCCTTGTACAAACAATTGGAAGAGCAGCTCGTAATTCACACGGACATGTTATTATGTACGCGGACAACGTTACCGATTCGATGAAGTACGCGATGGATGAAACTGCCCGTCGTCGTTCCATTCAGATGAAGTACAATCAGGAACACAACATTACCCCTAAGACCATTATCAAACCAATTCCTAAGGCCATTTCTGCGTATAAACAGGGCGAGAAAAACAACGATGATAATACTAATGGAAGCTTTGTTGAATCCGATTTTGACCAAATGAGTGCTAAGGATCAAAAGGAAATGATTGATAATTTAGAGGACGAAATGAGAGCGGCAGCCAAAAAACTTGATTTTGAGCAAGCTGCTAACTTAAGGGATACCGTGATGCAGCTTAAGGGTGAGAAAAAGAAAAAGTGAGGTGGTTAGATGGCAAATGACGTCATTAAAATTAAAGGCGCCCGTGAACATAATCTAAAAGACGTAAATGTTGATGTCCCCAAGAATAAAATGGTGGTAATGACCGGTTTATCTGGTTCAGGTAAGAGTTCTTTAGCTTTTGATACCCTTTACGCTGAAGGTCAACGCCGTTATGTCCAAAGTCTTTCCTCTTATGCTAGACAATTTTTGGGTCAAATGGATAAACCTGACGTTGATTCGATTGAGGGACTTAGTCCAGCCATTTCAATTGATCAGAAAACAACTTCAAAAAATCCTCGTTCAACCGTTGGAACTGTCACTGAGATTAATGATTATTTACGTTTATTGTGGGCAAGAGTTGGGACGCCAATTTGTCCAAATGATGGAACGGTCATTACTAGTCAATCCGTCGATCAAATGATTGACGAAATCATGGCCCTCCCTGAACGAACTAAATTGCAGATTATGTCACCAGTTGTCCGTGATAAAAAGGGACAACATAAAAAAGTTTTTGAAAAAATTAAGCGCGAAGGTTTCGTGAGAGTCCGAGTGGATGGTGAAATCCATGATGCGACCGAAGATTTTGATTTAGATAAAAATAAGCGTCATAACATTGACGTGGTAGTTGACCGAATTGTCGTTAGAGACGGGATTAATTCACGATTGTCAGATTCACTTGAGACAGCTTTACGTCTAAGTGATGGATATGCCATTGCCGACTTTCTTGGTAAGCGAGAGCCGATGGTGTTTTCGGAACATTACTCTTGTCCGATTTGTGGTTTTACGGTTGGGAAACTGGAACCACGTCTTTTTTCATTTAATGCCCCATATGGAGCATGTCCTGAGTGTGATGGATTAGGAGTTAAGTTGGAAGTCGATAACGATTTAGTGGTCCCAGATCAAGATAAGACGCTTAATGAGGGAGCAATTGAACCATGGAATCCAATTAGCTCAAAATACTATCCAGCAATGTTAGAGCAGGCTTGTAAAGCCTTTAATATTGATATGGATACTCCATACCGTAAATTACCAAAGAAACAGCGTGATCTATTGATGAATGGTTCCAAGGGGAAAACGTTCCATTTTCACTACAAGAGTGATTTTGGTGGAGTTCGTGATGTTGATGCTCCCTTTGAAGGAGTCCTTAACAACGTTAAACGCCGTTATCATGAAACCAACAGTAATTTCACTCGAGAACAAATGGAAAAGTACATGACAGAATTAACTTGTCAGACTTGTCATGGGTACCGATTAAACGAAAAGGCTTTGGCCGTTAAAATTGATGGTAAACACATCGGTGAGGTTTCTGATATGAATATTGCTGACGAACGCCAATTCTTTAGTCACCTTACTTTTGGTGAACAAGATACGGTTGTTGCTCATCCAATTATTAAGGAAATCTGTGACCGACTGGAATTTTTGGAAAACGTTGGATTGAATTATTTGACCCTTTCCAGATCGGCCCGAACGCTTTCTGGTGGTGAAGCACAGAGAATTCGACTTGCAACTCAGATTGGTTCAAATCTCTCAGGAATTTTGTATGTACTTGATGAACCCTCCATTGGTCTTCATCAGCGTGATAATGATCGGTTAATTAAGTCCCTGAAAAAGATGCGTGATCTAGGTAATACATTGGTCATTGTTGAACATGATTCAGATACGATGCGTTCAGCCGATTATTTAATTGATGTTGGCCCAGGAGCAGGAGAGAAGGGTGGTAAGATTGTTGCCACCGGAACTCCAGAACAAGTGGCTCAAAATCCGAAATCATTAACTGGTCAGTATCTCTCTGGAAAAAAGTTTATTCCCGTTCCCTTAAAACGACGAAAAGGGAACGGCAAGAACGTCACCCTAAAGGGTGCTTTAGAAAATAATCTCAAAGACATTACCGTTAAATTTCCACTTGGTAAGTTTGACGTGGTGACGGGAGTTTCTGGTTCCGGAAAGTCTACGTTGGTTAATGATATCTTAAAACGAGCCTTGGCCCAGAAGTTGAATCATAATTCGGAAAAACCAGGTAAGTATAAATCAATCACTGGATGGAAGAACATTGAAAAACTAGTAAGTATTGATCAAAGTCCGATTGGCCGAACCCCTCGAAGTAATCCAGCTACATACACTGGAGTCTTTGATGATATTCGAGGCTTGTTTGCCCAAACTAACGAGGCCAAACTTCGCGGGTATAAAAAGGGACGGTTTAGTTTTAACATCAAGGGTGGTCGTTGTGAGACTTGTCATGGTGATGGAATCTTGAAGATTGAGATGAACTTTCTACCCGATGTTTACGTTCCGTGTGAAGTTTGTCATGGGAAACGGTATAATTCTGAAACGCTTGAGATTCAATACAAGGGAAAAAATATCGCTGAAGTTCTTGACATGACCGTGAATGAGTCGTTAGAGTTTTTCAAAGCCATCCCAAAGATTACGCGAAAGTTGCAGACCATTTCTGACGTGGGACTTGGTTACGTGAAATTAGGTCAACCAGCTAATACCTTGTCAGGTGGAGAAGCACAACGAATGAAGTTAGCTTCTGAACTCCATAAGCGTTCAACTGGAAATAACTTTTATATTCTTGACGAACCCACTACGGGACTTCATACTGACGACATTAAGCGATTAATTGGGGTCCTTTCTAAACTTGTTGATAAGGGAAATACCGTTCTGATCATTGAACACAATTTAAACGTTATTAAAGAGGCTGACCACGTGATCGACTTAGGTCCAGAAGGTGGAGCAGCTGGTGGATACGTAGTTGGAACCGGAACACCCGAACAGATTGTCAAACTGAAAAATAGTTATACTGGTGAATATTTAAAACCCGTCCTAGAGCGTGACACCAAGCGAACCATTGAAGCTCAACAGCATCAGCAAAAGTAGATGTGGTAAAATATGGTTGAAACAAACAATTGGAGGTCATATTTATGATGTACGAAGATAAAAAATGGGGATTTGATTGGTTTGAATGTCTATTTGGCGTTGTCTTATTATTAGCCGCTGTTTTGATGTTCTTCCACCCAACTACAAGTGCTGCTGTTTTGGCAATCATATTCGCCGTCGTTGCATTAGTTGCCGGAGTAAAATCAATTTGGGTCTATCGAAAGTTAAGTCAAGAAATTGGCTATCGAAGTTTTACGATGTTAATTGGTGGTGCGATTGAAATCTTGTTAGCACTATTGTTCCTGTTTAACGTTCATGCTGGGACCTTTACCCTCGGGATCCTATTTGCAGTTTGGATTCTGGTTTACTCAATCTGTCAGTTGATTGTAGTTGATCACATTCGTAAGTTTAACGGTGGGGTCTTCTGGACGTCACTTGTTTTTGATCTTATTACACTATTTTTAGGAATTTTCTTACTGTTAGACCCAAGTCTAGCTGCTAAGGTTTTAGCTATAATTGTGGGAATTGTCCTGTTAGTGGCAGGAATTAACATGATTATGCTGGCATTTGCTCACAAACTATAAAATTAATTAAGACACCTTAAATTAATGAGGTGTCTTTTTTGGATTAATTCTTAATTAATATCTTAATGGGGGAAGTCTTTACTAGTTATTATTTTACAGGCATGATACTATTATATTGAATTATTAATCAATATTAGGAGGGTCATTATGAAGAATTTACTTTTAGGTTTTAGTTTGGGTGCAAACATCGTGTTAGGTTACTTAGTACTTGAAGATCGTTATGATTTAGACGATATTGCTGACCGCATCGATAACTTGAGTGACGTTGCCCAAGGTAAGGCACAGCAAATTAAGGGTGCAATCTCTGGTGACACCATGGATAAGATCAAAGGTGACCTACAAAGCAGTAAGGGGAACTTTATGAACAAAGCCCAAGATGTTAAAGATGACATCGACAGTGACCTTGATAACGAATAATTAGATGGGAAAAAAGCGATTAGCAATAATAAAGCGTCGTATAATATTTAGATTTTTATATAAATTTATACTTCTAAGGATTCATACCGATTTAAATTGGTATGAATCCTTTTTTTTAGAAATTCGTTTATCATCAAACCGTTTGAAGAGAGTTATTCACTAGCGAGAATTGTTCTAACTCTTTCGGGTAATTAAGGCTTTTTACACATTAAGAGAATAATGAATGTGAATTTAATTATAATTAATATAATGTGATTTCTTTTATAATTTTATTCACAAGCGACCATGTAACCCAGTAAAAACCAATGTTGGCAAACATCACAAGAAATGATTTTATGTTTTGCTAATGATTTATTAGCAAATTAATTTTCACGGTAATTCTCACATAGTGCGAGTAAACGGGGCTTGCGGAGTATCTTGTTGCTATACTTGGCGTTGAATTTGGCTGTCATTTTCATTATGTACAATCATTAATTAACATTTAAAATTATTATTAGGAAAAAGTAAGAATTACGTTGCTATCATTGGACTTACGCAGCTAATGTTACAAAACTATTACGATTTTTCGTTTTATTTACACACAATGAGAAACAATTACCTCCACGCATTGGTTAATCGTGGAAAACACTGCTATGTATGCCTTTGTTTTACTCATATTGTATAAAATACGATTGTGTTCAATTTAATTTCAGATTGTGCAATAATTACTTAAGGCTAAGTAGGCCGGTAAGTATAGATTAATTTGAAATTAGAAGGGCAGGTTTTTATTTATATGTTTAATCGTGATAGCAAAACACATTATAAGATGTATAAGGCTGGTAAACGATGGCTGTTCAGCGCCATTACAGTCACCATGTTTTCAGCCGGGATTTCAGGCGGAATCCTTATGTCTAATCAACATAATGTGAAAGCGGACGTTACTAACAACGCTCAGATGAATTCACAAAATAGTGATTCGTCTGATAAGCAAGTAACAGTACCGCAAAATCAGACTACCAATGATCCGGCAACTGATCAGAACGTCACCAAGAGTGATGAGGCAGCAAATACACAAGCTAATTCATCACAAAACGATACAACTGATCAGAATGTTACCAAGAATGATGATGTTTCAGCTAAGCAGACCGACTCATCACAAAATAAGTCTTCTGATCAAAACATAGCCAAAAATAATGACACCACATCAGATAATCAGACTGACCAAAGTGGCACTAAAAATAATGATGCATCTGACCAAAAGAAAGATGCCGCACAAGATCAATCAGCTGACAAGCAGACTGACCAAGACGCCACCAAGAACGACGATGCTTCTAACCAGAAGAAAGATGCCACACAGGATCAATCAACTGATAAAAAAGCTGACTCTGATGCCACTAAACAAGACGCAACTAAGAATGATGACACTACTAATAAAGTAGCCGATGCATTAAGAGATCAATCAGCAGATCAAAAGTCTGACCAGGAGGCAGCTACAAGTGATAACACAGCAAACAAACAAGACGCTGCGGTAGCTGCCAACCAAAAGACTGATGATCAAGCAGCAACCATGAATCAAACGGCGGCAGCTTTAGCTACCAATGATCCCCAGAATCAGCTAAAGAATGCCACTACTGATCTTGCTGCTGAACCATTTAAAATTACTGTTAATGATCCTAACTATCAAGCTAACAATGTTCCTTGGGTTGATCCAGACGAACAACACTTTACGTATGGTTTTGTTACTATAAATTCTTCTTCTAACAACCGCAGTAAACTAAAGTGGATTGTTTGGTCAACTGATCGTACTGGTGATGGTATTGTTTATGTAAATGAAATTGACGCTAATGGAAACTTGATTAAGACTTATGTTCTTAATCAAAATGGGCAAACCATTAATTCCAACACTCTTGATGGTCTTGTTTATCGAAGATGGAATGACAATAGTACTGGTATGTCATTAAACAATGGTTATTACACCTTTACGAAGGATTGGTTTTACGATAATACGGAAGGTGTCAATTCTACACTTGCACAAATATCAGTATTCACTCCTCAATTGGTTACACAAACCGTCACGTGGACTAACAGAGATACTGGTGCAGTGATGGCTACCCATCAGTTTACCGGAATGTCTGGTCAGACATATGATATTACGGGTATGCCACCAGAAATTCCAACCACTTATTATATTTCCACAAAGCCATCAAATGCTTCAGGAACCATTTCAAATTTCGGGGTTGTGGGTACCCAGTGGCAAAAACATTTTAAGGGTGGATATACAGAAGTTTATACGGAAACCGATGACCATGGTGGTATGAGTGTTCAATTACTCGATCCTAATGGAAACGCAATTGCTGGTACCGATGGCCAAACGACTTATCATATTGATGCTAGTTACAACTATGATCCAGCTACCCAGAGGTATTCCTGGAATGTTAGAGGTTACGGTTATGTTCTTCTATCACCAATTTATGTTCCACAAACCCGTAAGATCGATTATCAAGTTGCTCAACTGGGAAAATTAGTTCCAGTTGATTCCAATGGCAATCCGATTGACAATGGATCCCACGATGTTCCATACGAAACGCAACCAGACGATCCTACTAAAGCACAACAGCCTCAATTACCTAATATTCCTGGCATGATTCCAATGGATCCCCATGATCCAAGTCAACCATTAAAACCAGGTCCAGATGGGACTTATCCATACCCAATTACGGATCCAGGTTCAGA
>NZ_JBWXVA010000069.1:0-249 GCF_059901235.1 Fructilactobacillus sp. X3R2C1 | reverse complement strand
GTAACGGAAGCCCGAGCCACAGGCACAAAAAACAATCCCTCGTAAGATGTTTTTGAATTCTGCGACCTTTCGCCCTGCAAGTTTTGGGTCTTGTCGCTCACTCAATTTTGCGCCGACTCTATAAAACTCTGACTCTGAAATTACTGCCGGATAATAGCCTTTAATCTCTTTTTTGACCTGAATCGGCTTACCTGATTCGTCCCACTCCATAGCGATAAAAGACCCGTAAATTGCGGGCTGTCGAAGAAC
>NZ_JBWXVA010000068.1:0-251 GCF_059901235.1 Fructilactobacillus sp. X3R2C1 | reverse complement strand
GGCTCCTTGCACGCATACTGGATGTAGATTTCCGAGTGGTCCTGCAGGTTCTCGCCCACCCCAGGCAAGTCGTGGCGCACCTCGATACCGGCGTTTTTCAGCACCGCAGCCGGGCCGATGCCGGAGCGCTGCAGCAAGTGCGGCGAACCGATCGGGCCAGACGCCACCAGCACCTCGCGGTTGCACATGACTTTGTGCGTCTGCCCGCCCTGGTCGTACTCCACGCCCACCGCCCGCTTGCCCTCCAGCAA
>NZ_JBWXVA010000067.1:0-251 GCF_059901235.1 Fructilactobacillus sp. X3R2C1 | reverse complement strand
CCACAGGGCAGTGCGGTGGCCGGCACCGGCGTGAGCGCGGAGGTGGAGGCGCTGGCGAGAACGGCAAGGTCCTTGGCCGGACCGCAGGCCGGGGCATCGGCGCGCTGGGCACAGGATCGCTGCAGCGCATCGCGGGCCTGCTGCAGGCGGCCACTGCTCCACAAGGTTTCAGCGGTGTCGGCGCAGAACGTTTCGCCCTGCTGCACGCGGCAAAGGTCGATCAGTTCATCAAGCTGCGCGGGCGGCAGGGG
>NZ_JBWXVA010000066.1:0-251 GCF_059901235.1 Fructilactobacillus sp. X3R2C1 | reverse complement strand
CTTCAACCATGACCGAACACCCCTCCCCGCCCACACCGGCTAGCCGGGTAAGTGCTTTTACCCTCGCCAATGGCCTGCGCGTCTGTCTGCGTGAAGACCACCGCGCACCTCTGGTCAGCGTGCAGCTTTGGTATCACGTGGGTTCCAGCTACGAGCCCGAAGGCCATACCGGCCTTTCGCATGCCCTTGAACATTTGTTGTTCGAAGGCAGCAGCAAACTGGCTGGCGGCCAATACTCCGCCCTCATGACC
>NZ_JBWXVA010000065.1:0-251 GCF_059901235.1 Fructilactobacillus sp. X3R2C1 | reverse complement strand
GCCTTCGAACACGGCCTTGAGGTAGGCCTGTTTGTCGAAGGCCAGGTTGATGGCCTGGCGTACTTCCGGCTTGTCCAGCGGTGGGTGCTGGCTGTTGATGGCGACGAAGGCTGTCATGAACGCCGGGGTAGTGGCCACCTTGAGGCTGCCGTCCTTGCCGGCCTCGGCAATGTCCAGGGGCTTGGGTGACAAGGCCACCTGGCACTCGCCACGCTTGAGCTTTTGCAGGCGCACGTTGGCATCGGTGGTAA
>NZ_JBWXVA010000064.1:0-252 GCF_059901235.1 Fructilactobacillus sp. X3R2C1 | reverse complement strand
GCTCCACGTTGCCCGCCAGATAGGCGAAATAGATTGGTGACCGCCTTATCTCGCCACAGTCGTAATCCGCGTCCGGATCTGCGCCAGCTTCGAGCAGCACGCGACAAACCTCGAGCCACCTTCGCCCATTTTCTTCCCATGGACTGTCCTGCATAACAGCAAAAATAAGTGGCGTTTTTCCATCTTTTCGCTCCCGAGCGTTCACATCAGCGCCATCTGCAATCAACTGCTCAAGCTCCCTCAGCTGGAACC
>NZ_JBWXVA010000063.1:0-252 GCF_059901235.1 Fructilactobacillus sp. X3R2C1 | reverse complement strand
GTAATTTCCAGTCAATATAATTGTGATTGATCCAATTGCATACTATAGTTTAGTTAGTAAATTTGATGGAGGAGGTAATCAAATGGCAAAGAAAATGGAAGTACAAGTTTGGTCAGATATCGCCTGCCCATTCTGTTACATCGGTCGTGCTCACTTTAAGCAAGCACTCGCTGATTTCGATCATAAAGATGACGTTGAAGTTCATTACAATAGTTTCGAACTTGATCCTACCGCTTCTGGTGAACCAGAAAC
>NZ_JBWXVA010000062.1:0-252 GCF_059901235.1 Fructilactobacillus sp. X3R2C1 | reverse complement strand
GCCAGGGCCACCATGGCCAATGCTTCTTCGGCGCGGTTGTGGCGTTCGGCCTTGGCCACGCCTTTTACCTTCAGGCCGTAGGCGATGTTGTCCAGGACATTCATGTGCGGGAACAGGGCGTAGTCCTGGAACACAGTGTTGACGTCGCGCAGGTAGGGCGGCACCCCAGCGGCCTCGACACCGTGGATGCGGATCGAGCCGCTGGTGGGTTGCTCGAAGCCGGCGATCAGGCGCAGGCAGGTGGTCTTGCCC
>NZ_JBWXVA010000061.1:0-253 GCF_059901235.1 Fructilactobacillus sp. X3R2C1 | reverse complement strand
CTCCATAAGTTGCTGCTGTGAGCGTCGATACATCATGCCTTCGGCATTCACAGCGATCTCATGTCGTTGCACAAATTTCAGGAACAACTTCAGATCTTCTGCCATCAGATGATATTCTTCTCGATACATGGCCGGTTCTGTTGTTTTGACTATACCTGCTCGTAAATGGGTAGATAATACATCTCTGAACCTCAGTTTCAAGTCTTTAGGCACTTGATAGAGATATCTGGTCTGTTGTGTAGTCCCATTGAAC
>NZ_JBWXVA010000060.1:0-253 GCF_059901235.1 Fructilactobacillus sp. X3R2C1 | reverse complement strand
CATCCCGTTTCCCCCCGCCTGACTGTGATCGTTTTCATACTAATGTAACACAAAAAATGCTTAAAAACGAAGAAAAACACAGGTATTTACTGTATGTCCGACTCCAGTGGACATTCCTGCGAAATATGTGCTGAATTCGTCCTTGATGACCGGACAGCATGTAACATCTTGTCTAATTTGGATAAAAAAAGAGGCCCTGCAGGCCTCTTCCGTGTAACCTTCTACTTTTTTCAAGAAACTATGAAGTAAATCC
>NZ_JBWXVA010000005.1:0-148248 GCF_059901235.1 Fructilactobacillus sp. X3R2C1 | reverse complement strand
ACAACTTAAAATTACCTTACACTTGTAATCAAAATCTTGTTCAGTTTTCAAAGATCTACTCTGACGCAACGTCGTCTCATTGTACCTCAACGCCGCATGTAATAATATACCATGTGGTTAATTTATTGTCAATAGAAAAGTTTGACTAATTTTAACCAAGTTGATATGCCGCACTTGACGACAACTAATACTATACTATCTATCACAGTTAACGTCAATACTTTTTTTAAATAAACCCAAATTAATTTAAATAAGGAAAAATTAAATTCAAAAATCCTCATTTTATTGATACACTTAAATAGTTAATGACTTATATAAAAAGAGGAAAAACATGGATTTTTTTAAATTTTTAATTGACTTTATATTACACATTGATCATCACTTAATCACGATCGTAAACATGTTTGGCGATTGGACATACTTAATCTTATTTGCAATCATATTTATTGAAACTGGAGCGGTCATTTTACCTTTCCTTCCTGGAGATTCACTTTTATTTGCAGCCGCTGCCCTATCTGCTAACTCCAATTATCATCTTAGTATCTGGATATTCATCATTATCTTCTTCTTAGCATCTGCCGGTGGAGACTCCCTTAACTTCTTTATTGGAAGAAAAGTTGGAAACGCACTAACTGAACACCACTTTTTTGGTAAATTTATCAAGGAAAAAGATCTAACTCGTGCACGCGAATTCTTCGATAAATACGGTGCAATTGCCATCTTTTTAGCTAGATTCATGCCAATTATCAGAACCTTTGCTCCCTTTGTAGCCGCTGGCACAGATTTCAGCTATAAAAAATTCCTTAAATACAACCTCATTGCTTGTATTAGTTGGGTACTGATCTGTTGTGGAGCTGGGTACTTCTTCGGAAATATTCCGTTCGTTCAGGAACACTTTTCACTAGTAATCATTTTGATTATCGTAATTTCACTAATTCCAGCTTTAATTGGATATCTAAAAAGCAAAATTTCTACATCGAAATAGGTTTCAAACAAAAAGAGCCTGTCTATTAGATCTTAATCTTCTAGACAGACTATTTTTTTAGTTGTCTTTTGCCAATCCAAATTATCAAAGATAATCCCAAAAGAATAATTAAAAAAAACAACAAAAAGCACATTAAAAAATACTGATTCGGCAATACGTTAATGATTGGATCTTTCTTTGGCGTAAAAACCCAATCTCGATTTCTAAAAAGAACATCATGGAAATAAATAAAAACATCTTGAAAATCCAAAACACAAAAGGCTCCAAAAAAAATTATAAATAAAATCGTCATTTCTGAAAGCAACTGAAACTTCCATAACTTCTTAAAGTAAAGGAAACGAATCATAATGACAAGTAAAACCATGGATACAATTAACAATACCAAATTATTAGCTAATACCAAGGCTCTTACATTGTTAAAATGTACCATCCCATTTGCTGAAATTGGAAACTGGTCCAAACTTAATTTAGACGCAAATGGATTCTGAATGAAACCAATCATTTTATAAAAATTACTCATTAATAATCCACTTGAAACATGAAATTGATTAGTTAAATTCAACACGGAAAATGCAACATAATAAAGCCAACTAGCATTGATAACAAAAAAAACGGCAAATGTTATTAAAAAAAGTAGTATTAAAACAAATACTACTAAATCTTTAAAACTATAAAGTATTCCATTCATCTAAGCTATTTACCTCATAAGTAGGTTGAACTTCTTTCTTTTTTACCTGTTCTCTGGTAGACACACCAGTATAAGTCAGCAAAGTATCTACTCCATCGTTAATGCCGGCCATAATATCAGTGTCATAATTATCGCCTACCATGATTACGTCTGCTTTGCTTAAATTCAATTGATCTAAAGCTTTTCTAACAATTAAGGTCTTGGGTTTGCCAATCATCACCGGCTCAACCCCTGAAGCATACCGAACTGAGTCGATAATTGAACCAGCACTTGGCAGCATCCCATATTCGCTTGGAATTCTCGCATCTGGATTAGTTCCAACAAATTTAGCTCCGTGGGCAATCCCCAGCACTGCTCGTGCTAATTTTTCATACGTCAAGTCACGATCAAGACCAACCACTACATACTCTGGATTATCTGTAAAAATATTGAAACCCATTTTCTCCATGGATTCCTTTAATCCATTTTCTCCAATAACGTACGCCGTTCTGGCTTTATTTTCATGCGACTTCGCATCCTCACTAACAAAAGCAGCTGTAGCCATCCCCGAAGTATAAACGTTGTCATTTGTAACATGAATATCGTGATTAAGTGCCAAATTATGGACCACCTCACTTGGAGTCTTGGTTGAATTATTCGTAACAAATAAAAAAGGAATGTGATTTTTCTGGAGTCTCTCAATAAAACGCTTAGCCGCTGGGATTCGCTTTTTTCCTTGATAAACGGTTCCATCCAAATCAATTAAATATCCCTTATAACTCTTCATCAAGATTTCACCTATTTCTGTCTAATGGTAAAGCTACGCTTGCCATCTCTAAAATGTTTTGATTTAAAATTATTATTTGACGTCTGATTAGCATTATGCTTGCTTGCAGTTCCTGCTTTTCTATTTTTTCCACCAGCACGTTGTCTTTTTCTACTAGTTTTATGGCTTTGATTCTTTTCCTTTTCGGCTTCCAAATTGTGTAAGACAAAGTAATTAGAACCAAAATTGGCATCCTCAATAATATAATCTGGAATTGCCGCATGACGTAAACCCTTACTAACATTTCTAAAGTCAGCATAAAAACCCTTTAGCCGTAACTGATTATATCCCCAGTCACCAACAATGTAATCAAAACGTGTCAAAATGGGATTAAATTTATTGGCAAATTCACCTAAATCAAAAGCATTTCTAATATTAGCTTCAAGAACGTACACGTGGCCATTAATGCTTAAAGTTGTTTCATCAACCTGCTTAATAGTAGCCAAGGAATCTCTCTCATCATTCCTTGTTTCAATCAAACTCTCAATTTCGTTGTGATCCATTTTACTTCCCCTCGATCGGAAACTTCTTTGCTAGATAATCACCAAAAACATCCCGCAAAGTTTCACCATAAAAAATGTTATTTTTACCCACAATACTAATCGCCGGGAAAAACGGAATAAAACTATAATGATCAATCAAAGCAATCGTGTATTTTTTATCGGGTTCTACTAGTTGATTATGATAGAATAACTGCTTTTTATTAGTGTCGTATCGAATCCCATCATAAATGAGCCTTCCAAAATATTTTCCCCGAAAACCCATTCCTTTTTGCTCAAAACGAACTAAAAAGTCCTTGTTCTTTTCCATTTCCATAATCATTTCCCACAAGTTATAACCATAAAATTGACTTT
Organism: Fructilactobacillus sp. X3R2C1; assembly: GCF_059901235.1. Classification (NCBI taxonomy): domain Bacteria; kingdom Bacillati; phylum Bacillota; class Bacilli; order Lactobacillales; family Lactobacillaceae; genus Fructilactobacillus; species Fructilactobacillus sp. X3R2C1. The sequence goes on along the minus strand of NZ_JBWXVA010000005.1, from coordinate 144,916 downwards.
TCATAACGTGAATTGAATGTGGTAATAATTTATGGAGTTCGTTTTTGTCAACAATTCCCTTTTTTAAATCACCTAAAAACAAACCCGTGTTCAAAACGGCAGCAGTCGTCCCAGCTTTAGCTTCAATGGCCTTTAGTCCCAAGTCAACCAGTTCATTATCATCAGTTAGTGACGTTGTCATTGTATGAGGAATGTCAGCAACCTTACTACTTGCTAAAATTCTCTCACCGCGATCTTCAAGACGCTCAATCTCCTCTGCATCTTGCACATCAGTTTCCATTTCAGACGTTTTATATACACGTGCCTTAACGTTCTCTACTCTTTTTTCAGCGTTAACGTCAAAAGTAATTTCACCGACGTAGTGGCCCCATTTCTCAGCTGCGGTTAACATGGTTTGATTAACCATTTCACCATGAACTAACAAATGATGAGTGTGACCCCCAACAATAATATTGATATCAGGAAATACTTTCGCAATTCTTCGATCATTGCTAATCCCTAAGTGGGAAAGCAAAATCAGAACGTCATATTGCCCCTTCCAATCATTCAAGCAACGCTCAATAGTACTTTTAATTGGAAGTGAATTCCAATCCATGTATTGGTACGTGGGATAAGGTGCCGTTAAGCCCATAAAACGGACCCGAACATCATTTTTTAGCTTAAAATCACGATACGGGATCGCCCATTTTGGAAGTTGACCAGTTCTTTCATCAATCACATTATCCAAAACAACGGGAAAATTAGCATCATCATAAAGATGCGCCAGTTCGTCATGTGACATTGTTAGTGCTTCATTATTTCCAATTGTGGCAGCATCATAACCAACCGAATTCATCAATTCAATGTTGGCCTTACCAGTAGTAGCATCAGTCATCGCGTTTGATCGGTCAATGGCGTCACCGTCATCAACTTTAAACACTCGATAACCCTGCTTTTCCAATTGTTTTGTTCTTAGTTTCATAAATCTTCTGATCTTGGGCCAATTTTCAAAATGAGAATGAAGATCATTGGTATGCAGAATTGCTACTTTATCATCCATAAAATTACTTCCTCAAAATGTTTTCTGTAACTATCGCTAATTTCTATTTTAACATCCATCAATAACTATAATCAAAAAGTCGATGACTTTAATCATCGACTTCTTTGTTTTCTCTTCTTTTATCATTTAAAACTTTAAATCCATATAGAACAAGAAGCCAAACAACCGATCCAATTAATGCGATCAATGTTTGCATTTTGAAAATTAAAACAAAAGCAACGAAGACCATAAATCCAACAACGAAAAAGTCAGAATATGGGAAAAATGGCATCTTGAAGGTAAGTTTGTTTGTCTGTTCTTGGTTAAGTGACTTGCGATATTCATAGTGTGTAATAACAATTAAAGACCAAACAAACAAGAAACAAGTGGTAGCGATACTTGAAACTAATTCAAAAACACCGTCTGGCATCAAAATGTTTAACAACACTGAAATAGCAATCACAATCGTTGAAAACAAAATTGCATTTGCAGGAATGTGCCTTTTTGAAAGCGTTCCAAGCTTCTTTGCAAATTTATTTTGGCTCTTGTCGGTTAGAGAAAATAACATTCTACCGGTAGTAAAAATAGCACTATTACAAGAAGAGGCTGCAGCGGTCAAGACCACGAAATTAATAATAGCAGCTGCTGACTTAACTCCAATGTTTGAAAATACTTGGACAAAAGGACTCGAATTTGCTGAAATGTACTGCCAAGGAAAAATACACATCAGAGCCAATAACGAACCAACATAAAAAATAATGATTCTAGTTGGGACTTCATTAATACATTTAGGAATGATTCTCTGAGGATCTTGGGTCTCTGAAGCAGTCATCCCAATCATTTCAATTCCTGCAAAACTAAAAAGAACCATTTGAAAAGAAAGGACAAATCCCGATGCACCATGGGCAAAAAAGCCATCAGAATACAAATTAGACACCTGTGCATAACCAACACTTGTCTTGTAATGCATCAAAACCAAAACAATTCCAATAATGATTAACGCCACAATGGCCACCACTTTAATCAATGCAAACCAGAATTCGGTTTCACCAAAAGCAGACACGGTGATTGAGTTCAACAAGAATAAAATCAAAATTAAGAAGGCAGCAGTTACCCACTGTGGCAGGTCAGGAAACCAAAACTTCATGTATAGACCAGCAGCGGTTACTTCTGCCATTGCAATGGCAATCCAGCAAAACCAGTAGGTCCAGCCTGCCACAAAACCAGTTCTTTCTCCTAGGTACTTATTAATAAATTCAATGAACGAAACACTATTCGTATTTGAAAGTAGTAATTCACCAAGTGCTCTCATTAAGAAAAAGCAAGCAACTCCAGCAATTATATATGCAATGATAATGGATGGACCAGCCAAATGAATTGATTGACCAGCTCCTAAAAACAATCCGGTTCCAATGGTCCCGCCTAGTGCCATTAATTGAACGTGACGACTTTTAAGTCCACGTGACATTTGGTTTTCATTATTTGTATTTTTTTCCAACAAAAACATCCTTTCTTTACGTATGCCTACATTATACACGGATACGTGAAGCTGTTTGCTACTTTTTATGGAAATTATACAGATATTTTGTAAGAAAAACTACCAAAATTTCAAAAAAGGTTAAATCAATGACATAAAAAAGAAATCTTGGATTTATCAAGATTTCTTTTAGGTTATTTACTTGCTTTCTTTTCCTTTTCAAGTCGCTGAACATCAAGGGCAATCATCAATTCTTCGTTGGTTGGTACCAAAAGGGTTTTAATCTTTGAGCCATCAGCACTCAAATCTCTAACCACCCCACGCACATTGTTCTTTTCTTTATCAACGCCAATCCCGAAGTATGACAATTGATCAGTAACTTCTTGTCTAACGGTAATGCTATTTTCACCAACTCCAGCAGTGAACACAATTGCATCAGAACCACCAAGTTCAGCTAGGTAGGATCCAATGTATCTAACAATTCGATTAACATAGATTTGACGGGCAATTCTAGCACGATGATTAGTCTTTTGAGCAGCCTCAACCTCACGCATATCAGCAGAGACGCCCGAAATACCAAGTAATCCAGACTTAGTGTTTAAGACTTTAATCATATCGTTAATATCTGTCATTCCTTCCTTTTCCATAACGTAGGCCAAAAGAGAAGGATCAACATCACCTGAACGCGTAGCCATGGTTAAACCAGTAACTGGGGTAAATCCCATCGATGTGTCATAGGACTTACCGTTCTTAACGGCACAAATTGAAGCCCCCGCACCTAAATGCATGATAATCATCTTTAAATCTTCTACCGGTTTACCCATTAACTCAGCTGCTCTTTGAGAGACATAGCGATAACTAATCCCGTGGAATCCATATTTACGAGCCGTATATTTTTCGTAGTACTCATAAGGAAGACTGTACAGATAATTTTTCTCGGGGATGGTTTGATGAAATGATGTATCAAAGACGGCAACGCTAGTCACGTTTGGAAGCACCTTTTCAAATGCCTTAATTCCTAAAACATTGGCTGGCTCATGCAAGGGTGCCAATTCATCCAAACTTTCGATCTTTTTGAGAACTTCAGGAGTAATGATTACCGATTGATCGAAATATTCTCCACCAGCAACGACTCGATGTCCAACTCCGGTAATTTCGTTATAGTCGTTGATAATATCAAGATCAAGTAATTGATCTAACAAAATTTGGATTGCTTGTTCATGATCCTTAACATCTAATGTTTCCTCAAATTTCTTCCCATCATCATATTTAATTTCAACATGTGATTTTGGTAAGCCAATCCTTTCAATTAAACCTTCTCCAAGAACTTCTTCTTCTGGCATTTTAAACAACTTAAACTTTAAAGTCGAACTACCAGCATTAATTGCAATAATCTTACCCATGAGTAATCTCCTTAATTTCAACTATTTCTTCAATAAATCGTTTTCTTCCCAATCAACAATCTCAGCCATGAACTTTTGAAAGGCAGTCGTATCCTTAAACGAAGGAAACTCTCCTAACATCACTTTTTGAACTTGGTGACTATTTCCACCACGATTCTGCAAAATTAAAATGGCTTTTTGAGCACTTTTATCCCCAAACAACTCTTGGGGTAAATTCAGTACTCCCTGTAAATAAACCGAATCTTGAAACCACTTCAAAAGTCCCTTTGCTTCACTCGTTTCAAAAAGATTGCTTGGAACTAGGAACACTCCAAATCCAGCAGGCTTTAAGTAATTCATTGACTGCTCAATCAATAAATGATGAACATATGAATGACCAGATTGTGACCGCGTCGCATACCCTTTTGTCTTTTCATCAATTGGATAATAACCAACTGGGAGATCAGAGACAACTAAATCAACCTTAGGAACCAACAGATGTTCAATACTATCCTGCTGAATTAGTTCAACATCCAAATCTTGCATTTCAGAACTAATACTAGCAATTGAAATCATTGAATCATCATTATCGATTCCATATCCCTTAACAGTATCATGAAGTGAATCGTGTAGCTGATTCATGACCGCTGTAAGTAAATTCCCAGTTCCAACTGCTGGATCAAGGATGCTCACGCTAGACTTGTGTTCATAAATCCGCGTAACTATGTATCCCATGATGTAAGCGATTGTATCAGGAGTTATTTGATGATTTGCCTGAATCTTATCTTCTTTAGTAGCTTTGATCATAACCATTTGAATAGCACGTCTAATCGATTCATTATCCATCTTTTTATAGTCAACCGTTTGATACAACTTAGTCAGTTCATCAACAACGTTTGGTTTTGGAATACCATCCTCGACCCGAACGGTATTGTTATCAATCATATTATCGGCGGTTTCGATGAAAGCGTCTAGATACGAAGTACCTAACGCCTGACTCAAGACTTTACTGGATTGATCAAAAACTTGAAACAATGATATTGATTCTTTCTCAGACAGAATATCAACCCCTCTTCTTATATATCTAGGGTTAATATTACCAGAATTCACGCATATTATTCAAGATTTCTCATTTATCTATTAGAATTATTCAATTCTTTCGTTAGTCTTTGATATTTTGCGGTTCGAATATGATTATTTTGAATTTGAAAATTAATCTTTTGGTAACGATAAACAACTATTCCAGACAAAAAAGTTAAAAACAAAATTGCAACTAACGTTAAACTCCCGCTTCTCTTACAGGTGACTTTTGGCTTCATAATTGACCCCATTAATTCTAATTTGACTAGTTAATATATGATGATGTAATGACCAAGATGCCTTACTAACGTTTAATATGATTGGAATATGTCCACCATTTACTCCACGCAATCGAACCATGTCATGATAATGTTCCATTATATATTCCTTATTTTCCTTCTTACTCTTTAATTTAATGGCATCTTTAGTGACTTTAATCATCTTAAACTGATAATCAGGTGACTCAATCACATCAAGATAACGATAAAAGGTTCCCTGACTATCACTCCACTTTTCCTTTTGAATTAATTGACTAGTAATCATAATCAAGCTAAATGCTAACGAGACCAACAAAAGTGAACAAATGGACTCAATCAACGAAAAGCCGGCTCGATCATTTATATTTTTTAAGTAATTCACGTTCATAATTCATCCTAACCTGATGTGTTTCATACTGACTTTTTCTTAAGCAATGATATTCAAAATCATTAACGTTTAAATAAAAGATCACACCACTACAAATCAGAATTAGACCAACTAAAGAGTCAATCAACGTGAACCCTAATCTAATTTTACTTAATAGTCTCAAGATGATATGCACCCCATCCAAGTTGAATTTTTTGTAAAATCGTTTTCCTTTGGTTCTGCGAATACCATCGAATTGTTTGCGGTTTAACGTATCCATCACTTTTGATCTCAATATCATGGTAACTTTTAACGCTTAATCCCTTTGGCATCCTAATTATCTTATCCTTTTGTTTCGATTTGCCACACTTAGCAAACACCACTTCATCATCTGGATAAAACAATACGTCCGTTGAATGATGACTATTCTGTGACTCTAGTAACGCGTCGTTCCACCCTGAATCTAAAGTTTGAAAAAAGCGTTCCTCTTTACCCTCAAAAAATCCCAAATAGTTCCCGGCAACCAAGGTGATCCCTAAAATAAGGGATGTTAAAAACAAAACGAGGAGACTTTCCACTAACGTAAAACCCACTTGATTATCTTTGAACAGCATGATTTTTTACTACGACCACTCTTTCCACTTGAGCTTGTTTAGCCTGCTTACTCGTTAAATAATGGCTTCTAACTAACTTGTTAATGGTTACATTTCCGTCATGCTTTTCGTCTTCATAAGCATCGATTTGAGTTTGAATAACCGACACCATCGCCGATCCATGAATTTTTTTGGCGTGATCCTTTTGATTGCTTAAGTTCGGAATAATAATTAAAACCAGTAGCGAGATAATGAATAAGACAATTGTCATTTCAATTAGTGTGAATCCTTTTCTCTTCATTAGTAAATTCCTTTCATTGAGTTATACATTGGCAGTAACATCTGCAAGTAAGCACCCACAATTAGGATGCCGATCACCGCAAATGAAATCGGCTGGATTAACTTAATCAGTAAATTCGACTTTTTGATCATGTCTTTAAAGCTGAGCTGACTTAAAGCTTTTAAATTTTGGGCTAATTCAGACTGAGTACTTCCATTTGATAGAAACACAATCATTTCCTCAGAAACAAAGGAATAATGAGCTAAACTTGCTCCAAAACTAAGTCCATTGTTAAAACCATCTTGCATGGTCTTCCCAACATCATATAGAAGACTCTGATGATCAAATTTTAATAAACTAAAAACAACTTGTTTTAAGTCCAATCCTCCTTTGATCATTAGCGCAAAGTTGGAGGTCACAAAATATTGGTAATATGACTTAAACAATGAACCAAGTAATGGGATCTTTACCAACAAATTAATTCGATCAATACACTTTTTATTTTTAAAACTTTGATAACCAAAAATTCCCGCCACAAGCGCCATGAATATTAATCCATAAATGACATATTGAATAAAATGACTTCCATTAGAAGCTGATTTACCGGTTAAATCAGCAGTTTGGGGCATGATCACAAACCTAACTGCAAAAATAATACTAAACAAGACCACAAACAAAAATGCTGGATAAATTACAACTCCCTTAATCTTTTCATTTTGAGCAATTCTTAACTTTAAGAACTCCCCGACCTCTTTCATCTCATTAATCAAATCTCCATGTTTATCGGCAATTTCTAATTGGTAATAAATTGATTCACTCAAAAAGAATCTCATCGATTCTGGCAGCGAATTCCCGTCCTCCAAACTTTGCATGATCCTAGTAACTATTTTCTGATTTTTTGTTGACACCACTTTAATAAACTTCAAGCTTTGTCGGATAGAAAATCCCATCGATAAAAGGTCTCCCAAGGTTGAGAACAAGAATGACTGTTGTTTAAGGGAAACACATTTACCCATAATAGTATTCATCTTTAACTTTTTCACTAATTATTCCTTTCCTCGAAAGCTCATCAATTCGATTCTTCCAATCATTCATATCGTCTTTTAATAGCGCATGATCACCAAATTTATCTTTAATAGTCATAAGAGTCTTAGTCTTCTTTGAAACGGTTGGTATTAATCGTTGATACACCACTAAATTCAAAGCTGATTTGATTCTTTCATAATCAAGTCCGAGCTCTAGCAATCTTTGAATTGTTCCTTCAGGAGACATTGCATGAACTGTGCTTAGCACTAAATGTCCCGATAGAGCCGCCGAGATTGCCACTTCGGCCGTTTGATGATCACGAATCTCACCAATTATAAAAACATCAGGACGTTGTCTTAATCCCACTTTAAGTAAATCAGCGTAAGTCATTTGGGCCCGATCATTAACCTCAAGTTGTAAAAAATTTTCTTCATAAATTTCAACTGGATCTTCAATTGTCATCACGATCTGATTTTTACTAATGCTTCTAACGATTCGATAAATCGTGGTCGTCTTACCAGAACCAGTAGGACCAGCAAACAAAAGTAAACCACGTTTTTTACAGGAAGACTCGATCTTTTGAATTTGATCAGCATAAAAAAAGCCACTATCGACATGATTACTGTCATAGATAATCCTAATTACCATTGATTCATCTTGACTGAAATTACCCACCGATGACAATCGTAAACGTAATTTTTGACCTTTGATTGCATAACCCATCGATCCTAATTGGGGCCTGCGATTATCCGTAACCGACATCCCACTTTGATATTTACAATATGAAATGACTTTTTTAGCCATGTCTTTGCTCAAATCCGTAATTTGAATCGTCCGAACAGCCGTATGAACCTTGATACAATAGTCTTTTTCCTTAGGTAAAATAAAAACATCCGAAGCTTGTCGTTGAACTGCAAATTCCATAATATTGTTCAACCATTGTGTCACTTTCACTTTAATCACATCCTTCATAACTAAATACGAAAAAAAGATGCAATCTAATTAAAGATTGCATCTTTTATAAACTAATTTAATTATTTAGCTTGATTAGGTAATACGGCAGCTTCATAAACATCTTGAACATCATCGTTATCTTCTAATTCATCAATTAGACCACTGTACTGTTCAACTTTATCTGAAGGAACTTCTGTCGTATTCTGTGGAATCAACTTAACTTCGGCATCCAATTTATATCCTGCATCTTGTAATGCATCACGAACACTAGCCATGCTTGCAGGATCAGTAAGAATTTGATACTCATCATCCGTTGATTTCATATCATCAGCACCAGCATCCAACGCTGCCATCAACATACTATCCTCGTCGTTATCAGTATCTGACTTTGAAATCGTAATAAGACCCTTTCGGTCAAACATATATGAGACCGATCCGTCAGTTCCAAGGGAACCACCATGGTGAGTGAAGGCTGAACGAATAGCAGCAGCGGTTCGGTTTTTATTATCGGTTAAAGCAGAAACCATAACGGCAGTCCCACCAGGTCCATAACCTTCATATGTTACTTCTTCAAATTTAGCTCCACCAACTCCTGAAGCCTTGTCAATTGCTCGTTGAACGTTATCTTTTGGCATGTTTGCTTCACGAGCTTTTTCCATTTCTAGTCTTAATTGAGGATTTCCTTCGGGATCACTTCCACCAGCTTTTGCAGCTTGATATAAGTTACGTGAGATCTTCTGGAAAATCTTTCCACGCTTAGCATCTTGGGCGTTCTTTCGTCCTTGAATGTTATGCCACTTTGAATGTCCTGACATGATCACAACTCCTCTCTCTTTAAACATATTAACTCTACAATTATATCAATTAGTGGCCCTAGTATCAAGCACAGTTCTATTTGGTCGATTCACGCTTCTTTAATCCAAAGGGTAAAAAGACCTTGTTTTCATCAATTTCTTCATTATTCATCAACTTGGTTAAGAGTCGCATGGCAACAGCTCCAACATCATAAAGCGGCTGAGTAATAGTTGACATAGTTGGTCTAGTCATCTCAGTCAGTTTAGTATCATTACTAGTGGCCAGTTCAAATTCCCCGGGAACACTGACACCGTCATCGGTCATTGAGTTCATCACCCCAGCAGCCATATCATCATCGGTAACAATTGCCGCAGTTACTTCATTCTTTTTTAGTTGCTCTCTTAAAGCATATCCACCAGAATAGCTTACATCGGTCTCAAATAATAATGCTTTCTCAAACGGAATTCCAGCATCTGAAAGCGCGTCTTTATACCCTTTTAACCTGAAATCTTTATTAATCGATCGGTTTAAGGGTCCGGAGATAAAAGCAATACGATCGTTTCCGTTACTAATCAAATGGGTAACCTCGGAATACACGGCTTGGCGATAATCAATGTTCACACTAGGAATCTTACCACTAGCATCAACTGAACCTGCCAAAACAACTGGGGCGTGTGACTTTTTAAATTCAGTCCGAAGTTCATCAGAAATTTCATTTCCCATAAATACAATTCCATCAACTTGCTTGGCTTGCAATGTATTCATTGAAGTGAGTTCACGCTGATTGTTCCCATCCGAATTAGTCAAGATAATATTGTACTTATACATCGTTGCTATATCGTCAATCCCGCGTGCAAGCGAAGCAAAATAGGTATTGGTAACGTTGGGGATAATAACTCCAACCGTCGTTGACTTTTTACTTGCTAGTCCCCTAGCAACTGCGTTAGGTCGATAGTCAAGTTTATCAATGACACTCAAAACCTTTTGTTTGGTAGCATCTTTCACATTCTGATTCCCATTTACTACCCTTGAAACAGTTGCCATTGAAACATTGGCTTCACGAGCTACATCATAAATTGTCACATTTTGTTTTTTCAAATTTGGTTTCTCCTATTATGTACTACTAGACCATTAATTATTATAAATATATCAAAGTAAAAGAACTCATTCAAGTGAAATCGGTTACATTTTGAGGCAAAAAAAACCGGACTACCGTCCGATTTGGGTAAATAAATTACTTTTCGTGATATTCGTGAATTGGATAAATTGTTTCTGCTCGATCTTGATCACTAAAGGCATCATCAGGATCAATCACAATGTCATCAGATTCTTTTTCTTTAGCAAGATCATCTAATTCATTTCTAGGAGCAGGATGTTCCTCAACGTTCGCCCTTAATGAATTAACAGCCTCTTGCAAATCAGATAACTTATCCCCCAATGATTCATTTACTTTTTGCACTGAGTCTTTAGCATCATCCATCTTATCTGAAGCAAGATCCTTAAGGTCTTCAGCAGTATCATTTGCGTAATAGACGTAATCTAGCGCACGATCTTTAACATCTTCAGTGGTATCAAGAAGAAAGTCTTTGATCTCACGCTTTCTCGATTCATCTAATAATTTGTATGCTACAAATGCAGCAGTTCCACCGATTACTGATCCTAAAAGCATTCCCTTTTTAAAATTCATAACCAATCCACCCCTTAATTTGTTCCTTCAGAATTTTTGTTGCGTTTGGAGAACAATCTACCAATCATTTTACCAGCAAAAGTTAAAGCCGAAGTCTTGGCTAACAAACCACTCTTCGATCTAACTTTTTCAGTTGCAGTTCTAGTTGCTTCATTTAAATCTGAAACACTAACACCTAAATCAGCAGCAGCCTGAAAAACTGGATCGACTTGATCCAACTTTGAGTTAACATTATTTAACAATGTATTTGAAATCACCATAATCTGCTCACACTCTTTGCTAATATGATTTGCATCATTAGTAAGACTATCAACATTTTTACTTAAGTCTTTAACCGTTTTTGATAAACGGACCAAAAACAAGCATAAAAATACAACTAATACTAAAAAAGCAATTGCAGCAATTAGCGCTGCTAACTCACCAATCCCCATTTAATTATCCTCCTAATGGCTTCTTCTCCATTTAGAATAGCATTATCTAGCCCATATGACAATTTAAAAAGCTTAATTTTATTTGGGTCTCGTCTCTGTTAAAATGTTGATAATCGAAAAATTAGGAGTGGAGGACATTATGAACATATTTATCCAATTAGTGGCTAACGGAGCTAACGCTTCATCGGCCCTTAAATCAGGATCCGTTGAAAACGTAGCAAATCCATCGTTTTTAACTAAGTATTTTAGAAGTTTTGACTGGGCTAAAATATTCTCTAATCTTACTACCAAGATTATCAGCATTATCTTAGTTTCAATTTTATTCTTAATTATAATAAGAGTTGGAAGAAGATTTATTAAACACTATTTTAACAAACGTCAAAATGATATCTCGCAAAAACAGGATAAATTGCCAAAAATAACCGGAACGTCAGAACCCATTGCTGCCAGACGAAATAAAACGATGTACACCCTTACCACCAACATTTACTACTACACCGTCGTTTTCTTCTGGTTATATTCCCTATTGTCAATGATTGGAATCCCAGTTGGAACGTTACTCGCAGGAGCCGGAATCTTCAGTTTAGCAATTGGACTTGGAGCACAAGGATTCGTCAGTGATATTGTTAGTGGCTTTTTTATCCTAGCTGAACATCAAATCGACGTGGGGGAACGCGTTATTATTAACAATATTGAGGGATACGTTAAAGCCGTTGGACTTCGCACGACTCAAATCACAAGTATCAATGGAACTTTAAATTTCATCCCTAATCGTAGCATCACCACCGTTTCCAACCTTTCCCGTGGAGAAATGATGACCATCATCAATATTCGAATTACTCCTGAAACCCCAATCCACAAGGTCGAAGATATCATTGCTAAAGTTAACGAAGAAAAGTGTCCCAATGACCCTGACATTGTTGGTAAACCAGTCATCTTCGGGACTAACTTCTTACAAGATGGCTCGCTTGCAATCTCCGTTTTCTTACACACTAAGAATGAACGTGAATTCGACGTTAACGCTGAATATCTAGGAGCATACCTGACTGCTATTAATAAGGCCGGAATTAATCTTCCACTTTCACCTTTAGTGGTGCCAGAACCACCACAAAGCACAAACTAAAAAAGAGCCTATCACTAATCGTGATAGGCTCTTTTTTACCACCAATCTTCAATTACACTAGTTAACTTACGCAAAGCATTGCCACGAGCACTGTAGTGATTCTTTTGGGCGTCCGTTAACTCCGCCAAAGTTTTACCAACGTCAGGAAGATAAAAGAGAGGATCATAACCAAATCCATTTGTCCCTTTTGGAGTTTCTACAATCTGACCGTTAACTCTTCCCACAACCACTAGTTGTTTACCATCCGGTCTTCTCACAATCAGTGTTGTATTAAAATGGGCGGAACGATCCTTTTGACCCGCCATGTTCTTTAACAATTTAGCTTTATTAGCCTCATCATTATGATCGCCAGCATAACGCGCTGAGTGAACTCCGGGCGCTCCACCTAAAGCATTAACCACCAAACCTGAATCATCAGCTAACACCGGCAAATTTAAGTAGTCAGAGACGACCCTGGCTTTAATACTTGCATTCTCTTCAAAGGTTGAACCATTCTCATCAATCGGTGGAACATCTTCAAAATCATTAATTGACTTCACGGTTAAGCCTAATTTTGAAAGCATCTCCGAAAACTCATTGATTTTACCAGGATTTTTTGAGGCAAGAACAATTTGATTATTTTTCATCAGTATTTCTCCAATTGTTTAACAGGAATCAACTTAGCATCAATATCAGTATGCAACCAGTTTTTACCCACTTTATCAAATCTTTCAACATCGGCAGTGGTGTAAAAACGATCACTAGGCGATTTCACGTTTGCTAGTTCACCCTTTTGCTTTAATTCATTTTTAACAGCATTAACCGTTTCGTATCCAGGATTAACCAAAGTAACATCGGAGCCCATTACATCCGCAATTAAACTCGCAATAATTGGAAAATGAGTACAACCTAATACTAACGTATCAATCCCACTATCCTTAAACGATTTCAAACCTTCAATAATCGTCTTTTTAGCGGTCGAACTTTGATAATCACCACTTTCAACAAGCGGAATAAAATCCGGACACGCCACTTCTTTCACAGTGATATTAGGATCAATGCCTTTAATTGTATCTCGATAAGAGTGACTAGCAACCGTACCCTTGGTCGCAATCACACCAATTTTTTGATTTTTAGTTTTCTTAACTGCAGCTAAGCTTCCCGGTTCAATAACTCCAATCACGGGAATTGGAAGGATCTTTCTTAAATACGAAAGAGCTGCTGCCGTGGCAGTATTACAAGCAATTACCATCATCTTAGCGCCTTGATCAACAAAAAAACTCCCGATCTCAGCTGAGTACTTGCGAACCTCATCTGCGGTTTTTTCGCCGTAAGGAAGTCGGGCTTCGTCTCCAAGATAAATCATGTTTTCATGTGGTAATTTTGAAAGTGCCACTTTTGCAACTGTCATTCCACCAATTCCAGAATCCATATAAGCTACTGGTGATGATTTCATATTATCCCTCCTATTAACTTCAAATCTAATTATGGCGTTTTTTTAAATTTAGTTCAAGTTGCCTTTCTCCTTTATTTCACGGTGTTCTATGATAAAATGTTATTTGTAAAGTATCTTTTTGGAAGAGGACTCTGATATGAATAAATACGAAAAGTTTCGCAAAGAACATTCTGATTCACCCTTTTGGGGAATCGAACTTTTAAGAGATAGTCTTTTACCAGATTTGTTGGATCAAGATATTCACGACATCTTATACTGGGCTGGCAAGGATCTTGCCACTAAGTTCCCACTAGCATCAAATGATGATCTTCAAGTATTCTTTAAACAAAGTCAGTTTGGTAATCTAGAACTTAAAAAGGAAAGTCTCAAAAAAATCAACTGGAAATTAGCTGGACCAGAAGTCGAAACCAGATTAAAGCTGAACAAGGATCCTGATTTTATGCTTGAAGCTGGCTTTTTAGCACAAACGAAACAGCAGATCGATCAAATTGCAACCGAATGCGAAGCAACCATTAAATTAAACAGTGTGAACTTTATAGTTGTTTCTGATCCCAATGCTCCGGTCAACAATCCTAGTGATTTTAAACCAATTATCATTGCAAAATAAAAAAGAGCCATTTGGCTCTTTTTTTATGCTGTATATGCAGACAACAATTTCTTCAACTGATCCTTTGAATGAAAGCCGACAATTTGGTCGATAACCTTGCCATCCTTAAGCACCATCAAAGTTGGAATACTCATAATCCCAAATTCACGTGAAGTGTTTGGATTATCATCAACATTCATTTTAAAGAATTTAACCTTATCTGCTACCTCAGGATCCTCAGACAAGTCTTCAACTACTGGTGATTGCATCTTACATGGACCACACCATGGTGCCCAAAAATCAACAACTGAAATCCCATCGGCAGTGTCTTCTTTAAAGTTTGCATCATTAGTTTCATTAACCATAACATTTGCCTCCTTAACTTCTTACTATGAGTAAGTATAAACACGTATTGATTCAAATGCAACTAAGTTGCATACAATCTACTTAAACTTGACGACAGTTGAGCCGTCCCCACCAGCATTTGATGGTGAAAAACCAAATTCCTTAACGCGGCGATTGCGTTTTAGATAATTTATGACTCCCTTACGTAGAGCCCCGGTTCCTTTCCCATGAATAATGGTAACGGACGGATAACCAGCCAAAAGAGCGGAATCAATGTAACGATCTAGTTGTTGCATGGCTGATTCATATCTTTCACCACGTAAATCAAGGGTTGGTGAAATCCCACTTGAACGCGTTCGCCGCACACTAGGCGTGTGCTTTTTCGGCTTTGAAGTCTCTTTTTGAACCTTTTCAAGGTCAGACTCGGAAACTTTCATCTTTAAAATTCCAAGTTGCACTTCCCAATTATCTCTACCAATCTTATTAAGCAGAACACCCCTTTGCCCATAAGACTTAACCAGTACGTCATCACCCTCTTTAAAGTTATGCTTTGCTTTTTCTCGTCTCAAAACACGATTATGTTTAAGTTCTGGATGCTGCTCAAGAGAATTGATCTTTCCCTTAGCATCAATTAATTCATTTTCTTTGACTGATTGTTTACTTTGACGTTGAAGGTGATGAAGATGATTAATAATTTCGTTAGCTTCTCGTCTTGTTTTTGAAACAATTTGATTGGCCTGACGCTTGGCATCATTAACCATCGTATCTTTATTATTATTAAACTTAGTGAGTTGCTCGTCTAACCTAGCGTGCAATTGTTCATTATCTGCCAGTTCCACCTTGAGTTTACGGGCACGTTCATCGGCAGCTTTAGTCTGTTTTGTTAGTTGCTTAATCATTTTATTAATATCTTGACTATTAGAATCCATTAGTGAACTAGCTTCAGAAATGATCGACTCATCCAATCCCAGTCGCTTAGCAATGTTTAAAGCATTACTTTGTCCTGGAACCCCCATCAATAGTCGATAGGTTGGCTCAAGGGTCTTCTCATCAAATTCCATTGAGGCGTTGATCGTTTCTGGCCGATTGTATCCATAAACTTTCAGTTCTGGGTAATGAGTGGTGGCCAACACTTCACTACCTGATTCACCGATTTTATCTAGAATCGACATAGCTAATGCCGCTCCTTCTTTAGGATCCGTTCCAGCACCTAGTTCATCAATTAAAATTAAGCTTCTCTTAGTAATGTGTTTTAAAATGTCAATCAAATTATCCATATGAGACGAGAAGGTACTAAGATTAGCCTCAATCGACTGTTCATCCCCAATGTCAGCAAACACATTATCAAAAACACCAATTTGACTACCTTCATTTGCCATTACAAAAATTCCAGATTGGGCCATTAACTGATTTATCCCAAGCGTTTTGATGGTAATCGTCTTACCACCCGTGTTCGGACCAGTAATAATAATTTGTCGAAAATCAGATCCAATTGAAATATCATTTCCAACAACCTTTTGCTGGTCAATTAACGGATGCCTGACATTTTTTAAATTAACATGATTATCCCTTGAAACACTTGGCTTAGTTGCATTCATCTGATCTGCAAACTTGGCTTTAGCATTGATCAAGTCAAAATGGCCTAATTTAGAAGCATTTTCCATGAGTTCCTCTTGATAAGGTCTAATCATGTCGGATAATTCACCCAAAATTTTATGAATCTCTTTGCGCTCATCTAGTTGTGATCTTCTCAGATCGTTATTAGATGAGACTACACTTTGAGGTTCAATGTACAAAGTCAATCCACTTGTACTTTGATCATGAACGATTCCACCAAATTTTTGTTTGTCTTCTGCCTTAACTGGAATAACATAACGACCATCTCGAACCGTGATGATTGGCTCACTCAAATATTTCGATTGTTTGCCATGGATAAACTTATTCATGGTAGTTTTGATATTAGCTTCTAAGCGCGCGATTTTTCTTCTAATGGAACGCAACTGATTAGATGCCGAATCTAACACTCGTCCATCTTCGTCAATTGACGTCTCAAGTCGTTTTGAAACTTCCGGAAGATCATTAAAGTTCTTGGCTTCATCGTACAAAACAT
Organism: Fructilactobacillus sp. X3R2C1; assembly: GCF_059901235.1. Classification (NCBI taxonomy): domain Bacteria; kingdom Bacillati; phylum Bacillota; class Bacilli; order Lactobacillales; family Lactobacillaceae; genus Fructilactobacillus; species Fructilactobacillus sp. X3R2C1. The sequence goes on along the minus strand of NZ_JBWXVA010000005.1, from coordinate 127,970 downwards.
TCAAATCAATTTTATCATCCGCTAAATTATCAAAGAAAGTTTTAACCCGCACACTTGCAAGTAAAACCGCACTAACTTGAGCCAACTCAGTACCGTTTAAATCGGCATTAACCGCTAATCGTTTCACGTATGGAGTAATGTCATTTAACCTAGGAACTGGGATCATTTTGTTTAGGCGATAAATATGTGAGCCGTCATCTGACTCATCCAATGAGTGAGAGACTACATCATAATCACTACTTGGCCTTAATTGTTTTAATTCTCTTGATCCATTTTCAGTAGTTAGAAATTGACCCAGCAACTGCTTCACTCTGTTATATTCTAATGTATCAAGTACTTTTTCGTTCATTTTTTCATCCCATTTTACCGATTTATCATTTGATTAAATAAGTGTGGAGAATCCATCGTGATCATCTGTGAGACGGTTGAATTTTGATATTCAGTATTTACCCAATTATTGTTAGTCAATAATAATCCATCAAGTATTAACATTATCACTAACAAACTAATGATTACGCCAACAACCGCACCCAAGAGTGAATTCAGTTGTCTTAACACTGGCAAAGAAACAATTCGATTCAATAGATGTGAAACCCATCTTAAAATAACCGCCACTACTACAAAAGTTACCAAAAATGATAGTCCCCGCCAGAAGCCAGTATTGCTGTAAGCATGGGTCGCTAAAATCATATTAGAGACGGTTCTTAAAAAATCAGCAACCGGAATCACATAAACAAACGCAATTATTGCAGCAATCAAATAACTAATAAAGCTGAATAACTCATTTACCAGGCCACGATGATAACCATGGACAATCGAAAAGATTAGTATAATTATGATGATAATTGTAAATAACATTAGTCTTCGTCATCCTCCGCTTTATTGTTAATCTTATCAAGTTCTAATTGTTTTTTTAATTGATCAGAAATTGCATTAAACGCAATTAAAATGGCAGCATCTTCATCACTTACACCCTTGGAGATGTTTTTTAACTGTGCCAACTGATTGTTTAAGATACGCGCAGTTGTCTCCATGTGTTCATCTGAAGCATCCCCAATAAAAGTATATTCCTTCCCACCAATTTTAGTTTTAAATCTATTTTTACCAGCCAAAGTAAAACCTCCCGCAATGCTTCCATTTTATCATGAAAATCCTTTAAATTAATTAAAAAAAGGATGCTGGATTTCCAGCATCACTTAATTATTTAATTATTTTTGATCTTGTCCTGATTGCAGGAATGTATCAAGCATTTCTTGAACCATTTCCCACTCATTGTCATCTTCAATTGGTTCTAATTCTCCACCACTTGGATTAGCAGGATCATCATCCTTTGGCAATGCATAAGCCTCAATATCTACTTCATCGTTATCATCATCTGTTGCTGGATAAATAAAAATATAGGAACGATTGTAATCATCAGATGAGAAGGTAAATAAAATATTATACAAACTTTCTTTTCCATCTTCATCGACAAGCGTAACTTGTTCTTGTTGGTTGTTCTCGTTTTCTTTACTCATATTAGTTCCTCTTTTCTAATTAGAAATTACATAACTTACCCTTACGATCAAGGTAACTCTGTAAAATCAATTCAGCCGCAACCTTATCAATAACTTTTTTTCGTTTTGCTCTTGAAACATCAGCTTGTTCAATCAGCATTCGTTCAGCTTCAACAGTGGTGAGTCGTTCATCTTCAAAATCAACTGGCAGATTAAAATTTTTCTTTATCAAATCCCCATAATTTTTCGAAGCTTCTACTCTTGGACCAGAAGTATTATTCATATTCTTAGGTAGTCCAATGACAACGCCGTTGACATCATATTTCTGGATTAATTCCTTAATTCGTTTTAACCCAAACTCTTTTTCATCTTCGTTGATTTTAACGATTTCGATTCCTTGAGATGTCCACCCTAAAGCATCGCTCATGGCTACACCAACGGTTCTCGATCCAACATCTAATCCCATTAATCTCACTAATCTGACGTCCCATCCATTGATGGTGTTCTACCCTTCAAATATGAATGTAAAAGCACATCAATTATTTCTTCTCGATCGTAATGACACATTAGCGTCCGCGCATTATTCAATTTTGGAAGATATGCTGGATCGCCAGATGTTAAATAACCAACTAATTGAACATAAGGATCATAACCCTTTTCAATTAAGGCTTGGTAAACAGTCGCCAGCGTCTTATGAATATCTAGATTCGACTTGTCTTTAAATAATGAAATGTTTTCTTGTTTGTGCTCCATCATAGATCCCTCCCCTACAAAAAAGATAATACACGACTAATTTTCAAATAACAACTATTACTTATGTTTCTTAATCCAGGTCTTGGCAGCTTTTAAAGCATCATCAATACCAGCTGGATTTTTACCACCAGCTTGGGCCATGTTAGGACGACCCCCTCCGCCACCGCTGATATTTTTAGAAATTGATTTAATTAAATCACCAGCTTTAATTCCAGCCTTCACTTGATCCTCACTAACTGCAACTAATAAATTAGCTTTGTCATCAGTACCAGTCCCAAGAACAAGAACGTCTGAAGCGTTTTTATCTCTCCAGGTATCAGCTAATTCTCTTAGTTGACTCATATTAGCATTTTTTAAGTGTCCTGCAATCAAAGTGACTCCGTTAACGTCCTGAACATCATCAAAAATGTCTGCGGCTTCCTGGTTAGCTAGCTTAGTTTCAAGTGATTCTTGTCGACTTTCCAAATCCTTAATTTGACCTTGTAATTGTTTAACACGGCCGGGAATTTCATCGGTTGTTGGCGACTTAACTGTCTTTCCAATTTCCTTTAACATTCGTTCCTCATCATTTAAAAGATTAAAAGCATCTTTAGAGGTAACAGCTTCAATTCTTCTGACTCCAGATCCAACTCCGGTCTCAGAGACAATCTTAAATAATCCCAACTGACTGGTATTTTTAACATGATCGCCACCGCAAAACTCAATTGAAAAATCATCAATCTTTACTACTCGAACTTCATCACCATACTTTGCGTTAAAAAGTGCAATAGCGCCCATTTCTTTTCCAGTTTTTTGGTCGGTCACAACGGTTTGAACGGGAATGGCAGCAAAAATCTTTTGATTAACCATGTTCTCAACTTTTTGCAGTTCAGCGTCAGTGACTTGACCGAAATGGGTAAAGTCAAAACGAAGATAATCAGGACGAACTAGTGAGCCAGCTTGTTGCGTATGACCACCAAGAACATTTCTTAGTGACTGATCTAATAGATGAGTTGCCGTATGGTTATTCTCAACCCGATCATGGAAATCGCGGTCAACAACTAACTTGTACTTCTCACCTTTCTTCATATCACCGGTAATTTTAACAGTATGAAGATTTTGACCATTTGGAGCTTTTTGGACATCCTCAACTTCAGCCACTTCGTCACCATTTTGGTTATAAATCTTACCACTATCGGCTACTTGACCACCCATTTCAGCATAGAATGGTGTTTTATCGAAAATTAATTCAGCTTCTTTTTTGTCCGGCGTGATCTGATTTGTAAGCTTTTCATCAAAAATAATATCATTAAGTTTAGCAGCATCAACGGTTAGTCGATCGTATCCCACGTATTCACTAGGAGTTTTAATATCAAGTAACAAATCTCGTTGAACTTTCATCGATTTCTTCGACCCACGAGCGTTTCTAGCCCGGTCTTGTTGCTTTTGCATTTCAACATCAAAACCAGTTTCATCCACTTTAACCCCTTCATTACCAGCATATTCCTCGGTAAGTTCAAGGGGAAAACCATAAGTATCGTAGAGTTTAAAGGCATCTTTACCAGAAATTTCTTTTTTAGAATTGGTCTTAGTCTCAGAAATAAGGTTATTAAGCAGTTGCAAGCCATCGCTTAGCGTGGTGTTAAAACGCTCTTCCTCATTTTTAACGATCTTTTTAATATAACCACTCTGTTCAAGAACATCGGGGTAATAAGATTGCATGATTTGACCAACAACGGGAACTAGTTTATACAAAAAGGCATCATTAATACCTAATTCGTGTCCATTAACAGTTGCCCGTCTAATCAGGCGTCTAATGACATAACCTCGTCCTTCATTTGAGGGAAGGGCCCCATCACCAATGGCAAAGGTAATTGCCCGAATGTGATCAGCAATGACCTTAAAGGGGATGTCATCTTTCCGATTACCATCATACTTCTTACCATCACTTAATTCCTCAGTTTTCTTGATAATTGGCATAAATAAATCGGTTTCAAAGTTCGTTGGTGCATCTTGGAAAATTGATACAACCCGTTCAAGTCCCATTCCAGTATCAATGTTTTTTCTTGGAAGTGGCTCATAGGTTCCTTCAGGCGTGTGATTAAACTGAGAAAACACAATATTCCAAACCTCCAAATATCGCTCATTTTCGCCGCCAGGATAATTTTCGGGATTATCAGGTGCTAAGTTATCGTACTTTTCACCCCGATCATAAAAAATTTCCGAATCAGGACCTGAGGGACCTTGACCAATGTCCCAAAAATTGTCCTTTGCTTCAACAATATGATCAGGCGCAATCCCAACCTTTTCCCATAATTCCTTTGTTTCTTTGTCATCTGGATAAACGGTGACGTATAAATTATTTGGATCCCATCCAAACCACTTCGGACTAGTCAATAACTCGTATGCCCACGGAATGACTTCTTTTTTAAAATAATCACCAACCGAAAAATTACCAAGCATCTCAAACAGAGTTTGGTGTCTTGCCGTTTTACCAACGTTCTCAATATCATTAGTTCTAATACTCTTCTGCGAACTAGTTAATCGTGGATTACTTGGAACTTCTGAACCATCAAAATACTTTTTCATGGTGGCAACCCCAGAATTAATCCAAAGTAAAGTGGGATCATCCTTTGGGACTAGTGAGGCACTTGGTTCCACGGTATGACCCTTCTCTTTGAAAAAATCAAGAAACATTTGACGAACTTGATTACTGCTGAGCTTTTTCATGATATCCTCCATAATAATAAAAAATAAAAAACACCCTTGCTAGCAAAGACGCCGGGACGCGGTACCACTTTACTTGCAACGATGTTGTCATTACCTCTTTAGTCCCTATAACGTGGGAAACGATCTACTGTTTGGTAGCATCAAAATAACTAAGTACGGTCTGTTTTCATTTTTCAAACCTTCCTGTAGTACTTCACTAATTTGACATATCCAACTAATTTAAATTATATCCAGAAAATAAACTACTGTCAATTAGACTCTTACTGATAACGCTGCGAGCTACGCTTTTTTTGCTTCTTGCGGGCTCGAATTTGATTTCTGATCTCAATTTTACGATCTTCATCACTTTTTTGCTTAATAGCACGGCGAATCTTCTTTTTGTATCCAGGTTTAACGTTTTTCTTCTTTTTCTTAATCAAACCAATCATAGTAGGATCCAATTTATTTTGGGGCTCACGACGTTTAGCTCGCCGTCTTCTATCATAAGTATCAACTACTTCTCCATGTTTAATTTCTTTAGGAGTAAATTTAATCCCCATTTTCTCCAATTCAGAGATCTTTTGTTCTTCACCTGGTGCATATAGAGTGATGGCAGTCCCTTTCATCCCATTTCGACCGGTTCTTCCAACTCGGTGAATAAAATATTCTAGATCAGTTGGAATATCATCATTAATAACATGAGAAACTCCTGAAATATCAATTCCACGGGCCGCTAGATCAGACGCCACCACGAATTGATAATCAAGGTTTTGAATCTGCTTCATAACCCGCTTTCTAACTCGCGGTTGCATTCCTCCATGGATTTCAGCAACTTTTAATCCACGTTGTTTTAGATAATCATAGATCTCATCTACCCGCTCACGCGTATTCGCAAAAATAAGTACCAAATACGGCTCACCCATCGTGATCAGCTGATAAATTAAATCATTTTTATCTTTTCCCTTAGTCGAAATCAACCAGTTAGAAACATCCTGATTGATAACCGTTTTGGTGGGAATATCATCCATGACCGGATTCTTCATGTACTTTTTTAGAAATGGCCTTAACTTCGGTGGAACAGTAGCAGAAAATACCATCATTTGTAAATCCGCGGCCATTTTAGAAGCAATCTTGTCAATTGTATCTAAAAAACCCAAGTCTAGAGTCATATCGGCTTCATCAATTACTAGTTGTCGAGCACGATGGATTTCAAGATCACCATTTTTAACAAGATCCCAGATTCGACCTGGAGTACCAATCACTACCTGTGGTTGTTCATGCTCAAGCTTTGAAACTTGGCGTTCCTTATCAGTTCCTCCGACATAATTTCCAATGTGAATGGTTTTATCAGAGAATTTAGCAATTTGTTTTGCATTGTCATAAATTTGATATGCTAATTCCCTACTGGGGGTTGTAATGACAACCTGAACATCTTCTTTATTAAGATCTAAACCATCAAAAATGGGCAAAAGAAAGGCATGAGTTTTTCCACTACCAGTAGCAGACTTACCAATCACACTTTTTCCATGTTTAATGGTTGGAATTACTTTAGTTTGAATTGGAGTAGGATTATGAAATCCCAGGTCCTGAATGGCATCACTAATGAAGGGTTGAAAATGATAATCTTTAAATGAAGCTCCCATTAATTGTTCTCCTTTTTGTACTGTTTCACAATTTCTCCTAGCTGCTTAACAACTTGTTTAATCTCATCCTCATCAGCAGCTTTAGCTCCACTTGCAAGCGCATGACCACCACCGTTGTGTTCTTTAGCCAATTCGTTAATGGATGGTCCTTTAGAACGCAATCGAATGCGATAATTTCCTTCTTTTTGTTGGACAAAAATCGCCCAAGAAACCACAGTGCCAATATTACCAGGCAACGGAACCACTGATGACGTACTATCATCACCTAAGTTGAGGTCCTTAATTACTTCATTAGTCAAAACTACATATGCAGCCCCATTGTCGTCAATTTTCAAATTATTGTATACATAAGCAGCCAAACGGGCTTGGGCAGTATCAATTTCATCTTCAATTTGGGCCACGTCGGTAATCGAAAAATCGTACTGGTCTAATTTGCCTGCCACTTCAAACGTATGCGATGAAGTCGATGAATACTTAAACCTACCGGTATCTCCAATGATTCCAGCATACAATAAACGAGCTGCATCATCTGTCATCTTTAAATCATCATTAGCAGCAAATAAATCATAAATTAATTCGGAAGTACTTGATGCTTCTGGTTCAACCCACATCAAATCCCCAAATTGATCGTCATTTGGATGATGATCAATTTTAATTAAATATTTTCCCTTTGTATAACGATCATCATCAACTCGCGGCTGGTTAGCAGTATCAACCACAATCACTAAGGCATTCTTGTAATCATCGTCACTTGCTTTCGTAACTTTTCCTAACCAATCAAAGCCTGGATACTGTTTTCCAACGGTCAAAACCTTTTTATTCGGATAAGATGCTTTAATAATGCTAGCCAACCCAATTTGAGAACCAACCGCATCTGGATCAGGACTCTGATGTCTGTGAATAATAATCGTCGGATATTCCTTGATTTTTTCGTTAATTTGCTGCTTTGTATTCATTAAAATAGCCTCTAATAATCTTAATTATTTAACAGTTAAGTATAACCCACAAACACTATAATTCAAAGTGAGGATCTGAATACAAGGGAAGCTTAACGTTTTGAAACCCTAAGTCTGAGAGACTAGTAAGTGTTATTCCCAACAATCTAACGCCATTAGTGGCATCAGGAAGCAAATCAAAAAGCTCCATTGCCAAATCATAAAAAAGACGGGCATCGTTTTCCATAAAATCATTCCACGAAACTCTTTTGGTTAACGTAGTAAAGTCACTGTACCTGACCTTTAAGACTAAAACTTTTCCATGTTTCTCATGCTGATTTAATGACTGCTCCACCATCTCAGAAATCTTATGGAGTTGTGATTCCACTTCTTGTCGGCTTTTTAACTCAGGACCATAAGTTCTTTCTTTTCCAATTGATTTGCGCTCTCTTTGATACTCAACCGGTCGATCATCGGATCCGCGAACTCGACGATACAAAAAATAACCAAACTTACCAAAATTCTTGATAAGATCCATCTCTGATTGTTGGTATAAATCATAACCATTTTGGATGTTTAATCGTTGCATTTTTTGAAGCGTCTTTTTCCCAACACCCCGATAACGTTCAATGGGAAGTTTCATCAAAAATTCGTGACTATCTTCCACATCGATCACAGAAACCCCAGCAGGCTTCCGGTAATCAGAAGCCTCCTTGGCTAAAAACTTATTGTAAGAAATCCCGGTGGAAGAAGTTAGATGAGTCTTTTCCCATATTTCACTTTGAATCAAATGAGCAATCAGTACTGGATTATCAATTCCCTTTTTGTTATCTGAGATGTCAAGATAAGCCTCATCAAGCGCAACGGTTTCAATTCGGTCGGTATATTCATGAAAAATCGCATGAATTTGATGCGAGACGCTTCGATACAATTCAAATTCGGGTGCCTTAAAAATTCCCTTAGGACAAAGTTCAAGTGCTTTACTAGCAGGCATTGCTGAATGAACGCCAAACTTTCTCGCTGGGTAATTAGCAGTGGTCACTACTCCACGACCACCAGTCGTCCTTGGATCTTTAGAAATAATGAGTGGTTGATCAACAAATTCAGGATGCTCACGTTGCTCAATTGAGGCAAAAAAAGCATCCATATCAACATGTAAAATCCAACGTGAATGATTGATTTGAATTGATTCTTCCAAAAGTTCACCTTCTGTCCCAAACGTACGTTCTTGTTCATCCAATAAAAAAGATCGGACTCATCCGACCCTCTTATTAAGCGTTGTCATCATTTGAATTATTACTTACATCAGATGCTTTTTCTGATTCGTCCTTTTTGGAAGTATCCCTCTTTTTTGAATCATCTGAAGCACTATCTTCTCCTGGACGACTTGCACTTGCAATCGCGTTGAGGTCAAATACTAAATAAAGACCATCACAGTCTAAAGTAACCGTTCGCTTTTCATTATTAATTTGATCAACAATTCCATGAAGTCTGCCAATGGTAACCACATGATCACCCTTACGCAAGTTCTTCAAAGTGTTTTGATGCTTTTGTTGTTGCTTCTTTTGTGGTCTGATCATCATAAAATACATTAAAACGAACAAAAGAATTAATACAATAATTCCAGCATATTGTGATATGTTCTGCATGTTTTCACCTCATTCTTTATTTAACAATAGCTTACCAAATTGTCGATAAAATTTCCAATTAATTTAATTAGCTTCAGGATATTTCCGGCCTAAATGTTTATAGCCAGCTCTTGTTACCATCCGTCCTCGAGCAGTCCGCTTGAGATATCCAATCTGTAACAAATATGGTTCATACATTTCAGAAATTGTTTCTGATTCTTCGCCAATATTGGCGGCTAAGGTATTTAATCCAACTGGACCACCATCGTAAAAGTCGATCATCGTTGAAAGCAAATTGAGATCAGTTCGATCTAATCCGTTCTTATCAACGCCTAAAGCATTAAGTGCGGTATCAACGTTATCAACATCAATCTCATCATGATTGGCCACCTGTGCAAAATCTCTCACCCGTTTTAACAATCGATTAGCAACTCTGGGAGTTCCTCTGGAGCGCAGCGCAATTTCGTGAGCACCATCTTCTTTAATCTTACTATGAAAGATTTTAGCTGAACGTTTCACAATCTTTTCTAAATCACGATCGTTATAGTAATTCATCCGTTCAACAATACCAAACCGATCTCTAAATGGTGAATCAAGCAATCCAGCCCTTGTGGTAGCTCCGATCAGCGTAAACGGTGGTAATTCAAAGTGAACGGGGTGCTTGGTTGAATCGTCATTTCCAATGATAATATCAACATAGTAGTCTTCCATCGCGGAATATAACATCTCTTCAACTTCTTTAGGTAAACGATGAATTTCATCAATAAAAAGAATATCACCGGGTTTTAATTCGTTTAAAAGAGCCACCAAGTCACCTTTTTTTTCAATGGCGGGACCAGTGGTTGTCTTCATATCAACGCCCATCTCATTTGCAATCACGTTTGCTAGTGTCGTCTTCCCAAGACCAGGTGGTCCATACAATAAGACATGATCAAGCGATTCTTCTCGCTGCCTAGCGGCTTGAATGTAAATCTTAAGTTTCTTTTTTAAATCATCTTGACCAATATACTGATCAAAACTTTGGGGCCGAAGTGACATTTCAAAAGAATCATCGGTTTCATCATCACTTGATCCAGAAACTATTCGATCATCTGCCATTAACTTCCTCCTAATCTACTTAGTCAATAGTTTGAGACCTGAACTAATATATTGATCAGTTGTATAGTCTGCTTCTATTTTCTGTAGTTTTGTTTTAACTTTATCAACCTCGCGTTGCTTAAAACCAAGAGCTTGTAATGCACTCAATGCATCGTCTAACTGCTTATTTCCAGTGTCTTCAACGTCATTTACCGAAATACTACCAACAAATACGTCATTAGATGTAATCTTATCCTTTAGGTCCAACACAATTTGTTGGGCAGTCTTTTTCCCAATTCCGGGAAATTTAGTTAAATACTTGATGTTTCCAGCATTAATGGCACTAATTAAACCATTACTGTCATTACCAGCCATAATTGCCAAGGCACTTTTTGATCCAATCCCGGAAACATTCAGTAATTGTTCAAAAAGTTGTTTATCCGCTAACGAAATAAATCCATATAATGCAATCCCATTGTCTGAAACCGACTGGTGGATATAAACTCGCACCTGTTGGTCAGTACTATAGTGATAGGGATTAGCTACATAAACTAAGTAACCAACTCCATCAACGTCTAAAACAATGTACTTGGGGGTCACATCCGTAATCATCCCATACAAGTATTCATACATACAATCAACTCATTTCCTATTGGATTAAAAATTAACATCTCTACTTTGATGCGGGTCCTGAATTCGCTTAAACATGGTCTCCAGATCTGAATTAGAAAAATGAACTAAAACAGGGCGGCCATGGGGACAATTAAAAGGATTCTCACACTGTGGTAATTTATCTAACAAGGCCTGAGCCTGGCGCTTATCCAGATGATGATTAGCTTTAATTGCTCGTTTACAACTCATCATGATGGCAGCTTTTTCTCTAAACTGTGCAATCGAAAGCTGTTGATTACTCAAAACCCAGTCAATCATTTCTTTAATGGTATCTTCTTCCTGACCAGCTTTAAACCAAACCGGATGCTGCCTAATGACAAAACTATTTTTCCCAAATGACTCTAAATGGATTCCATTCTTCTCTAAAAGATCCAAATGATTTGAAATAATTAAAGCATCACTGGAAGTGTAATCAAGAACAATTGGAACCAATAATTTCTGCTCGTCTTCACTCACATTGCCAACTTGTCTTCGATAGTATTCATAATTAATCCGTTCTTGAGCAGCGTGCTGATCAACAACATACATCCCATCTGAACTTTCAGCAATTAGGTACGTACCATGAACTTGACCAACATACCGTAATTGTGGAAAATCATGAGACGAATTTGGACTTTGCTGATTGTCACCAAACGGTAAGTCGACCACTTCATTTTCGTACTTTGCTTTAAATTTACGAGCGGAATTCGAATCTAAATCATTTTTTCGATAAATCATAATCGGCTGATGATGAGCTGGATAAGCATTGTGATTAGCCACTGACTTCATTGAGTCTGACTTACTAACTTGTGGAATCGAACTTTTTTGTGTATTTTGATCTTCATAGAGTTGATTTAAATTAAGTGAAATTTCCGTAGAGTTATGACGTGCAACCCCATTTTTTAAAGTCTGGTTATTAATAGCATCCGGAATCAGATTTTGTTTGGCTAAAGCATCATAAATTGTTTGTGAGACGAATGAACTCAATTCCTTCTTTTTGGAGATTCTGATTTCCTCTTTTGAAGGATGTACATTAACATCAACTAAAGTTGGATCCATCTCGATACTTAAAACGACAATGGGATATCTTCCAACCATCAGTTTTGATCCATACCCATCAATAATCGCGTGATCAATGCCAAAGTCACGAATAAATCGCCCATTAACGATCACAGATGTATATTTACGGCTTGCTCTAGTTAACTCTGGCAAGCTGACGTACCCACTTAACTTAAAGTCCGGATTTTCAGCACTAATCGGAATCATTTGCTTCATACTTCGATTGCCATAAATTCCAGCAATGACTTGTTGCATGTTGTTTCGACCCGAAGTCCGTAGGAGTTCGCGACCATTATGAGTCAAAGAAAAAGCAATTTCAGGATGGCTAAGAGCCAATCGATTGACAATATCAGATATCTTAGATAGTTCCGTAGATGGTGCCTTTAAATATTTTAGCCGGTTAGGGGTATTAAAGAATAGATCAGAAACGACGACCGATGTCCCTCTTCGTGCCTGTGATGGCTCTATCTTTACAACCTTGCCACCATGAATTTTAATTTCAGACCCCTGTTCTCTACCATCCGAAGTCCTCATTTCCACATCAGAGACAGAGGCAATACTAGGCAACGCTTCGCCACGAAATCCTAATGATTTAACTCGAAACAAATCACGTTTATTATTAATTTTACTCGTAGCAAAACGTCGAAACGCCAACTCAACTTGATCAGGAGCAATTCCAGATCCATTATCAATCACCTTAATCTTTTTAAGGCCATAATCAACCACTTCAATGTCAATTTTACTACTATTGGCATCAATTGAATTTTCAACTAGTTCTTTAACTACCGATGCTGGCCTCTCAACAACTTCTCCAGCCGAAATTTGATCGGAAAGAATTGTCGGTAATTGATGAATGTCGGACACAATATCACCACCTTAATTTTCTAACTTAGTTTTCCATTTATACACCAAATTCATAATCTGAATTGGAGTCTTACTCATAAGATCAGTATTCTCAATGTCCTCAATAATCTTACTTTTATTTTTATCTAATGACTTATCACTTTTGGGATCATCCACTTTAAACAATGCCATTTGTTCTGAATCATTTAAATCAATTGAACTAGATGGCGTGGTAGATGCTGGGTTATCCTTATGAACGGGACTTTGAGCTTGAGTAGCATGATTATCATTACTTTTTTGTTGTTCATCATCTTCTAGCTTTAAAAGAACCGTGCTAGCCCGCTTCAACAACTGATCAGGAAGGCCAGCTAACTTAGCAACATTAATCCCATAGGAACGATCGGCTGGTCCATTCATAATTTTATGAAGAAAAACCAGGTTGCCATCTTTTTCAACTGCCCCAACGTGAACGTTCTTTAAATGCTTTAACTCTTGATCTAATTCGGTTAATTCGTGGTAATGAGTTGAAAATAGTGTTTTAGCACCAATATTATCATGAATATACTCAATGATAGATTGTGCAAGTGCCATGCCATCATATGTGGAAGTTCCTCGTCCAATTTCGTCAAACAAAATCAGTGAATTAGCAGAAGCATGTTTCAAGGCTTCATTGGCTTCCCTCATCTCCACCATAAACGTACTTTTACCCGAAATAAGGTCATCGGCAGCACCAATTCGAGTGAAAATTTGATCGAATATGGGCATCTCGGCTGCATCAGCTGGAACAAAACACCCCATTTGTGCCAGGATTACAATTAGAGCTAGTTGTCTCATGTATGTGCTTTTACCGGACATGTTCGGACCAGTAATTAATAATTCAGAAATATCTGGATTCATTATCACATCATTTGGAACATAACTTTGAGCCCCCATCACACGCTCCACAACGGGATGACGTCCTGCTTTAATGTTCAAATCATGACCATTATTAAACTTAGGCTTTACAAATTGATACTTCTCAGAAATAGTCGCAAAGCTCTGCAAAACGTCTAAGCGTGAAATTCCACTCGCTAACTTCTGAATTCGCGGAATCTGCTTTTTAATCTTATCTCTGACCTGTGTAAAAATTTCATATTCTAAACTTTTAGATTTCTCTTCTGCTTCTAAAATAATCGATTCTTTTTCTTTTAGTTCTGGTGTTGAAAAACGTTCCGCATTGGTAAGTGTCTGAAGACGTTCATACCTACTATCATCAAGTTTACCAAGATTACCTTTCGATACCTCAATATAGTAGCCAAATACTCGATTATAACCAATCTTGAGGTTATGGATCCCAGTTTCCTGACGCTCTTTAGCTTCCATATCAGCTAACCATTTTTTACCATTTTTCATGGCATCCCGATACCGATCAAGTTGCTTATTATAACCATTTCTAATGACTCCACCATCCGTGACAGAAATTGGGGGCTCTGAAACGATGGCGTCTTTTATTAATTCATACACATCATTAACATCATCGAGTTTTTGATAAATTTCATCAAACTCTGGAGTATCTAGGTCATTTAAAACATGCTTAATTTTGGGAATTTGTTCAAGTGAAGTCTCCAGCTGAATCAAGTCTCTACCGTTTACTCCGCCAAATGAAATTCGTCCAGAAAGTCGCTCTAAATCATAAACTTTAATCAAATTGTCGGAAAGCTCACTCCGCTCATAATAATTATCTAAGAGCGTCCCAACTAGATTCTGGCGTTGCTCAATCTCTTTCCGATTAATTAGCGGCCGCTCTAACCATTGCTTGAGTTTTCTACCACCCATTGCCGTTTTAGTATCGTCAACGATCCATAGCAACGTGCCACTCTTTTTGCCGGTCCTAATGTTTTTAGTTAGTTCCAGATTATATTGCGAATTATGATCAATTTTCAAAAAAGAACTTGGCTCATATCTAACTGCTGGTTGAATATGAGATAAACTACGCTTTTGTGTGTCCGAAATATAAGTTAATAACATTTTAAGGGAGTCAATTAGCGTTGGATCATCAATATTAGTAATGACATTTGACCCCACCTCAGAAGTTTGATTCTCTTTTGAAATAAGAACACCGATTTCCTTTAGTTGATGAATCAAATTATCATCGATCGAGTCGTTAACTACAATCTCTTTTGAATTAAGATTAATCACTTCGTTTAAGACAGCTTCATCGCTTGCTAACAAGCTAACCTTTAACTCACCTGTAGAAAGATCAATGTAAGAAAATCCAAAAGAATGCTCATCTTTATTATAAGTAACCGCGGTTAAGTAGTTGTTGACCTTGGCATTTTCGGCATTGGCATCAGTTTGAGTTCCAGGCGTAATTAGCTGAATAACATCCCGATCTACCATTCCCTTAGCAGTCCGAGGGTCTTCCATCTGTTCACAAATTGCTACCTTGTATCCCTTATCTACTAAGGTATCAATGTAATTTTGAACGGATTGATGAGGAACGCCACACATCGGAATGGGATTATCTGACTTCCTACTTCGTTTGGTTAAAGTTAACTCCAACAATTGCGCACCCTTAATAGCATCCTCGTTAAACAATTCATAAAAATCGCCAATTCGATAAAACAAAAAAGCATCAGGATATTGATCCTTAACTTTTTGATACTGTTGCATCATTGGCGTAGTTTGTTTTGATTTTGCCATTAACATCGCTCCTCTTTAAAATTCTTGATATGGGTGATCCTTGTTGATTAAAATATTCTTAATTTTTTTAGCTTTGCCAGACTTGTTATCGACATCAATGTAGCAACCTGACAACACTGCTGCGCCAGTCTCTTGAACCTCAAACCGATTAGGACGTGCCGTCATAAACTTATTAATAACGGGTTCAAACTTCATCCCAATCACTCCATCATCTGGTCCAGTCATCCCTGCATCAGTTAAAAAGGCCGTCCCACTTGGTAAGATTTGCCCATCACTAGTCTGCACGTGGGTATGGGTACCCACTAATGCGGAGATTTTCCCATCCAAATGAAGCGCCATGGCCTTCTTTTCACTAGTAGTTTCAGCATGAAAATCCACAAAGATGATATTAAACCCGTTGGTATGTAGCTTAGCAAGAAGCGCATCCACTTTACTAAATGGATCATCAATTTCATCCATAAACACGCGACCTTGAAGATTAATCACAGCTACCTTACTACCATTAACGTTCATTTCTATGTAGCCCTTTCCTGGGACATCTTTTCCAGGATAGTTAAGGGGACGAATTAAATTTTGGGTTTGATTAATAAAATCAAAAATTTCTGGATTATTCCAGGCATGATTCCCCAAAGTAATCACGTCTGCTCCGGCATGCATAATTTTTAAATAAAGGTCATGATTAATCCCACGTCCAACCTTTGTTGCATTTTCGCCATTCACAATGGTTACCTGTGGTTTTAAGTCATGTTTTAGCAAGGGTAGATATTTTTCTACCGTTGCCACCCCAATATTACCAACCGTGTCACCTAAAAATAAAAATCGCATATCCGCTCTCCATCTTCTACTGTAATACCCTTATTTTACACTGATAAATCAAAATAAAAAAGACCAGGATAATCTCTGATCTTTTACTTGGCATATTCAACTGAGCGGACTTCCCGAATCACATCTACCTTGACATGACCAGGATGATTCATTTCCTTTTCAATCTTATCTTTAATATCTCTGGCAAGTACAATTGCTTCTGTGTCAGAAATCTTTTCGGGTTTGGCAATCACTCTAATTTCGCGACCCGCCTGAACTGCGTAACTCTTGGAAACCTCGTCAAAACTATTACTAATTTTTTCAAGTTTATCTAAACGATGAACGAAGCTTTCAAGTGAATCACTCTTTGCACCAGGTCGTGCCATTGAAATCTTATCGGCAACATCAACTAATTCTGAAATCATATAATGTGGCTCACTTTTTTGACCACCTAACTGAATTGTATCAATTACTTCTGGGCTCTCACCATATTTCTTTGCAATATCAATCCCAGCATCAACGTATGAAACATCAGTTCCACTATTTGACGACAGACCAATCTCACGCAACAATCCCGCTCTTTTCGCTAATGTAACATCTTCACCTAACTCAGCAGCAAACACTCCCGCCAATTTTGCTACTTGAATGGAGCGTGATAAAACATTTTGTCCATATGAAATTTTATATTTCAATTGACCAATTAATTTAATCAAATCAGGATTCATTGAATGAATCCCTAAATCAAAGACAACGTTTTCCCCAGTCTCTTGAATTTGAGCATCGAGTTCTTTTTTACTCTTCTCAACCATTTCTTCAATACGTGCTGGATGAATCCTTCCGTCTTTAATCAACTTTTCAAGTGCCATTTTGGCGACTTCACGTCGAACTGGATTAAAACCACTTAAAACCACCGCATTGGGAGTATCATCAATAATTAGATCAATCCCAGTCAATGATTCAAAGGTTCTAATGTTTCGACCCTCACGTCCAATGATTCTACCTTTCATATCATCATTGGGTAAAGTTACTACAGACACAGTAGTCTCTGAGACAATATCAGCAGAACTCTGTTGAAGTGCTTCAACAATCAAGTTTTTAGCATCCTTAGCAGAAGCTTCTTTAGCAGCATCGTAACTCTCTTTAATCATTTGAGCACGGGTATCAGCCAATTCTTGCTTAGTCTCATCAATTACCATCGTACGAGCTTCCTCTTTAGTTAAATTAGAAACTCTGGCAACTTCCTGTTGCCGTTTTTCAATAAGTGAATCTGCTTTTTGTTGTTTCTTTGTCAGTTCTTGCTTTTCTTTTTCAAGTTTTTCTTCTTGCCGTTCCAAAGAATTATCACGTTTCTCAAACGCACTATCCTTTCGATCAAGCGTTTCTTCACGTTTCAACAAACGATCTTCTTGTTTTTGAACTTCAAGACGACGCTTTTTCAACTCTTTTTCTACTTGAAGTCGATAAGCATTTCCCTTCTCTTTTGCCTCTAAACTAGCTTCTTTAAGCGAGTTCTCAGCTTGCTTTTCAGCATCAGAAAGGATATCTTTTGCGCTTTCATGAGCAGCATCTAACTTCTTCTCAGATACCTGCTTATAGGTGAACTGACCAATCAAAAAACCAACAACGACAGCGATAACAGCGGAAACAACTGTAACTATCATTTACATATGCCTCCGTATCACTAATAAAAAATTTATTTAAATAACTAGCATAAACGTTATTCACTTCTTAATTCTAAAGTTTAGAAAAATTAGTGTCAACTAGTATGTACAAAATAGGAGAACCAATATCCTCCTATTTTCACTTTAAATTATCATAAATCATTTTAAGACCGCATTTTGTAGCGTAATCACGAATTTCATTTCGATCCTTGCCAAAATTAAATTCACGGGTCTTAACCTCACCATCAGGTAATGAAATTCCTACCCAGAAATTCCCAGCAGGATGTCCTTCCAATTCATCAGGTCCAGCAACTCCAGTAAAAGAAACCGAAACGTCAGTATTGAGAATTGCTTTCGAATTTTTAGCCATCCAAACAGCCGTCTCAGATGAAACCACTCCATGCTTATCAATCACTTCGCTTGGAATGTGCAAGACACCCTCTTTCACTTTAACCGAATAAGTCACAAATCCGCCTGGGAAAACCTCAGAGACACCTGAGACATCACCAAGCCGACTCTGAAACATCCCAGCAGTAAGTGATTCTGCCGCAGTGATTGACAATGCTTTCTTTTTAAGGATATTAACAGCTACTTTAGCCAATGAGTTATCATCACCAAAACCATAGAAATATTTCCCTACAATTGAGTTTACTTTAAAGATCATTTCATCAATTAAATGATCGACATCTGATTTTTTCTTTCCACTCGCAGTAATTCTTAGGGTAACTTCATTTCGCTTAGCGTACGTTGCTAAAGTTGGATTCGTTTGATGAGAAATCAAGGGCTTTAATTGGTCCTCAAGTTCTGTTTC
The DNA here is from genome assembly GCF_059901235.1 of Fructilactobacillus sp. X3R2C1. Taxonomy (NCBI): domain Bacteria; kingdom Bacillati; phylum Bacillota; class Bacilli; order Lactobacillales; family Lactobacillaceae; genus Fructilactobacillus; species Fructilactobacillus sp. X3R2C1. Next base: position 109,239 of record NZ_JBWXVA010000005.1, on the reverse strand, counting down.
ACCAATTCCAAAGAAACGCATTACTTTGGAAGCAATAACGGGATTACCACTAGCTAATTTAGTCAAAATTGGAAGTGCATATTTAGTAAACATGTGTTGCATCTCAACTGGTGGTCCCGGTAAAACCAAGTAATCACAGTTTTTAGTCGTAAGAAACATACCAACAGCAAAACCATTATCATTTGGTAATACAGTCGAACCGTGGATATATTCAGCTTGAATATCAGCATTTTGAGGCTTTTCCATTGGATAATTTTTATGAAAATGATTAATTTTTTCCAGTGCTTTTTGATTCGTATCTAACCCAAGACCCAAATGCTTAGCTAGCACAATCTTAGTAATGTCATCTTCGGTAGGACCTAACCCGCCTGTCAAAACCACTAAGTTACTTCGACTTTCAGCAAGCTTTATAACAGCTTCTAACCGTTTGTAATTATCTCCAACGGTGTCTTGAAAGTAAACATCAATTCCTAAATTTGCCAGATGACGCGCAATAAAGGGCGCACTGGTGTCAGTAATTTCACCAAGAAGAATTTCCGTCCCAACTGATATTATTTCAGCATTCATCAAACCACTCCTAACTGTATTAATTAAAATGAATCAGAAAAAACTTTTCGGTTCTTGTAAAAGTACTCAATACCAGAGTAAATGGTAAAGAATAAGCAGATGTATAAACAGATTTGGCCCATCGGAAGATTAATGTTATTAAATAATGCATTATTTAATAACAGAATAATAATCGCAATCATCTGGAAAAAGGTTTTAATCTTGCCTGGCCACGCAGCCGCAACAACTTCACCATCATTTTCAACAACAATTAAACGTAAACCAGTCACCGCTAATTCACGACAAACAATGATAGCCGCAATCCAACTAGCAACACTGCCAAGACCAACTAAGACAATGAAGGCACACATTACCAACATCTTATCCGCTAACGGGTCAGCGAATTTCCCAAAATTAGTCACTAGGTGTCGTCTTCTCGCAATTTGACCATCCAAAAAGTCCGTTAACGCTGCCACAATGAATACCACGGTAGCTAAAACCTGTGTAACTGGAATCATCGTTCCCACGATCATCACGCTGCCAAGATCCATTGGCACAACCAGTAAAATTAAAAATATTGGTATTAAAATTATTCTAAATAAAGTTAATTTATTTGGTAAGTTCAAAAGTTTATCCTCCTGAGGTTAAACGCTAAAATAACGACCTGCTATCTTTAACAGATCGTTATTTAGGTTTGGGTTAAAGTTTATTTGTAATTTTAAAAGTGACATTTCTAACTTGAGCATTCCCATTGTTAGCGGGCTTCTCTAAATTAGCTTTTTGACCGTTAATCGTGATGTCAGTAGCGGGGGCATTGCCGAGGTTAACGTTAAATTCTTTCGTGTTAGCAGGAATGGTGACATCATGAGTCTGGTTGGGATTTAAAGTTCCCTGCCAAACCTGTGATCCATTAACCGAAACAGCTGACCAAGACTTAGCATTTCCCTTTAAAGTGACCTTTGTTTCTTTTTCATTGGTTTTAACATTGTACTCGTTCTCATTAGCACCCTTAGCAATCTGGGTTCCTTGATTATTCTGATTCTTTGTTTTGGCCTCTTTGGCCTTATCCTGAGCGGCCTTCTTCGAACGCGAGCTGGCCATCGAACTTGAACTATCCGAAGATACGGAAACAGACGTTGTACTTGAAGTAGTATCTGAATTGTGATGAGCTAACTTTCCGGCTCCAACCCAGATGACGCCAATGATAATAATCACAATGACCACAATTCCAACAATCGGAATTAGTTTCTTCACACCAGATCCTGAAGGGCCTGATTCTGGACTCGTTGAGTGATGTCTAACAGAACGTTGTTTGGGCATCTCAGACTGAACTGGTTGAGGATTTTCCTTAATGTTATTTTGACCCTCACCGTTATCGTCCTCAGAAGAGCCAAACTTTTCTCCACCAGGAAGCTCGGAGTCATATTTTTGAATAAACTCGCTTCCGTTTAAACCAACTGCATCTGCAAACTGTTTAACAAAAGCACGAACGTAAAAATCACCAGGCAGTGCCTTAAAGTCATCTTGTTCAATTGCTTCTAAATAACGTTTTTGAATTTTAGTTTTCTTTTGAACGTCATCAATTGAAATTCCTGAGTCAACTCTAGCCTTACGCAATAATTGACCAATGTTTACACTTTTTTGATTTTTTTCTTCTTTATCCATATGTAAAACCCCATCGTTTTAGATTTCATTGTCAGTATATCACAACGCGTTACCTTAAAAAAAGATATACATTAGGAAATAACCTTCAAAGTTGTTTTATTAAAGTCAAAGAATTTACTAGCAAAATCAATTACCTCATGAACGGAAAGTTGGTTTAAGATTTGAATTTCATCAAAAAGATTGGTATATCCATTTAGTGGATCTCCCATTTGATTCGCAATAGCCGAGTTGGAATTCATAAGTGAAATATACTGTCCAATTTCTTCTCGTTTAATTAGGTTAAAAATCTTAGACAATTTTGCGTCGTCATTTAATCCATTCTTAATTTCACGTTCAACGGCCTTTCGAAACTCTTCTGGACGATTTGAATCCTCTACAAAGATCACAAATTGATAACCATCTTCTAGATCAAAGTCATAACCAAACGAATCATTTATGATCTCCTTGGAATAGAGTTTTTGATATGGCTCAGCATCTTCAGAAAAAATCATCGACAAAAACAATCCCAGTGATAATTCGTTTTTAGTGAATTGGACCCCACTACTAATCTCGTCAGGTCCTCTAAATCCAACCGCAACTTTCCCTCTTGTCAAATTCATAGTAGTGTGCTCATCTGATATAATCGAACTTTTCTTAATGGCATCGTTCGTTTGCCGCTTCAAGGTTAAAATCTCAGATTGACTAATTGAGGGAATGGTTCTTTCAAGTCTTTCAATCCTTTCAATCGCATCACTCTCGTTGACATTTCCAACGAGCATTAAATCCATATTGTTTGGAACATAATACTGGTTATACATTGCATACAAGTCTTCTGTCGTAATTTTGGCAATTGAATCAATTGTGCCCGCAATATCATGATCAAGTGGAGAGTTATGATACATATTTCCGATCGTATCAAAATAAATTCTAGAACCGGGATCATCTTGATACATCATAATTTCCTGTCCAATGATGCCTTGCTCTTTTTGAACTTTTTTTTCGTCAAAATACGGATGCTGAACCAAATCAACTAAAACATCTAAATTATCACCAACATGATTAGTTGTATTGAAAAGATAACTGGTTTGATCAAAACTCGTAAACGCATTTGAATCCGATCCAAATTTGCCAAACTGATCACTTGAATCATAATTTTGTTTATCAAACATTTTATGTTCCAAAAAATGAGCAATTCCGAGCGGCATCTTTCGGGATCGTTTATTTTCCAAAATCAAATTATTAATTGCACCAAAATGAACGTTTAAAATGCCGTAGGTTGAATGAAAGCCTGGCTTAGAGTCAATAAATACTTTCATTCCGTTATCTAATTGATAGCGGTAAACCGTTTCATTTAGCTTGTCATACTTAATTTCAACCATTATTAATTCCTTCCAATAAAAATTTAGCCCGCAATTTAAACTTCGAAGCTACTTGACTTACATCGTCACTGGTAACCCCTCTAACTCTATTAATCCATTGACTGGGGCTCAAATCGATCCCATATAGTTCATTAATAAAATCACCATTAAGCGTTCGGCGTTGGCTATCAAATTTAGAATAATATCCATCAATCAATGCTGATTTAATGTCTAAAAATCGCTGATCCGAATACTCTTGTTTCTGAATTAAACTAACTTGCTCACCAATTAACTGGCTAACTTGATCCACGTCTCCCGAGTTAATGCCACTTTCAATTAACACATACCCCAAAGTAGAATTATAATTACTCGAAATGTAATATGCTAAGCTATGTTTTTCACGAATATTGTGAAACATTAATGATTGTTGGGCTCCCCCAAGCAAAGCATTAAAAACAATTGCTGCGTAATAGTCATCATCATTTACGAAAATAGGAAAATCAAAAGCTAAATCAAACTTGGATTGTTCTCCATTAATTTTTTCAACCTGAGTCCTGATCAGTAAGTGGCTAAAATTGCGATTCATTGGCTCATTAAATTCCCTTCTGGATAAAAACGGTAGATGCGTCTCAATCATCTGAGTTTGTTTCTCCGAAAGATCGCCTAAAATCGAAATATAAATCTCGTCGTTTTTAAGAAGGTTTTCCCACTCTCTTACAACAGCTGCATTTTCTAAGTTTTTAATTTGCTCCTGATTTCCAATGATTGAATTGGCATAATTGGGTTGGTCGGAAAAGTAAAGCTCTCGAGCTCTCTTCGCTGCATAATAACGATGGTCATCATTAAGAGAATCTAGATACTGAATTAAATTTTTTCGTTGAATTTCAAATTGTTCATTGACGTAATGCTCACCATTAAGGTTGGGATGAAAAATAACTTCTGAAAGAAAAGTTAACGCATCGTCAAAAACATCAGAATTATCCAACGTAAATTCATCATTAACAAAGCTCATAACCACTCTCAACACACTGCGATTGCCAACTTTAAACACATTCGTGCCAAAACTGGCACCAAATAGTTCGGAAAGTCTTCTAGCCAACTTTAATTTTGAATCGTACTTGTGACTATAATTTTCCATCATTTCAGAAATCATGGTTCTAGCAGAATAATCTGCATAGTTTAACGGGGCAACAAAGTCAATTGTGATCGCTGTTGTTTTGAATTTATTACTCTCATGAACATTTAAATGAACCCCATCTGTGATTGTTTTTTTCAAACTAATTCCTCCAAAATAAAAAGCTCCCATAGAAAGAATTCTAAGAGAACTTTATCAATTAGTATAACTAATTCTTTGTAAATACGTGTTTGAATTTAGACCAAAAACCTTTTTTCTGTGGCTTAATTTTCATCAATGGAACGGTTTCTCCAAGCAAGCGTCGTGCGATGTTACGATAAGCCGTTGATGCAGGATCATCAGTATCTAAAACTACTGGTTCGCCATGATTTGAAGTAGTAATTACCTTATCATCATCAACTACAACTCCAAGTAAACTAATTCCCAGGTGATGAGTAATTTCATCAACATCCATCACATCGCCATTGTCCATCATACTTGGACGAACCCGGTTAATGACTAACCTTGGAGCTTCTTTTAAAGGATGCTTTCCTAATAGCCCTACAATTCGATCTGCATCTCGAACTGCAGAAATTTCCGGTGTGGTAACCACAATGGCACTATCTGCCCCAGCAACAGAATTGAGAAACCCTTGTTCAATTCCTGCCGGACAATCAATCAACACGAAATCAAATTGTGGCTTTAATTCATCAACAATATCTTTAACTTGGTCCTCTTTTAAGGCCGATTTATCTGTATTTTGAGCGGCTGGTAATAAGTATAAATTATCGTCAAAGCGTTTATCCTTTACCAATGCTTTTTGCAGTGGAACCCGTCCATTGGCAACGTCAACGATGTCATACATAATTCGATTATCTAGTCCAAGAACCACGTCAAGGTTTCTAAGGCCGATATCCAAATCCATCAAACAGACGCGCTTCCCCATTAAGGCTAAAGCAGTCCCGATGTTAGCTGAAGTAGTTGTTTTACCAACTCCACCCTTTCCAGAGGTAATAACGATTGCTTTTCCCATTATTCGGTTCCTCCTATTCGATTATAAAACTTCGGACTAATGTCTTTAATCTGATCTAAATTGCCATACTCGATAGTATGTAAGTCATTAATGTAAATAACAGTACGGCTGTTTTCAGAAATTCTATTCTTATTATCGCTGACGATATCAAACTGTTCTCCGATCCGAACCTGCTGGGCATCGTTTAAGTTGCCAATTACAATGGCCTCTTCATCGTTCGGAAATCCAGCGTGCACAATTCCTCTCACATATCCTAAATTATAAACGTTACCGCCCGCAAGTAATTTACCTCCCTCATGAATGGCACCAAAAAAAAGGACGTCGCCCTTGGCTGTAATCTCTTCACCATTTCTGATGGTTCTCCCAATGACGGAAACCTTATTTAAGTCCCGGATTCGGTATGCTTCTGATGTAGTAACTACATCAGCCATAAATCGCCTGATACTCATCCTTGGATATTTAGAAACAATCTCCCTTAACGTTTGCTTTTGCGCTCCAGTGAGAATCCGATTCCCGGTAAAAACATCAAAAGAAAATTGTTTAGCATTCCCTAATTCTTTTCCACTACTAAGTTGTTCCATCAAGTTCTTGAATTCATTAATGTCACTATCAAAACTACTGGTATCAGAAATATTAATTTCATAACCATTTTGAGTACCCTTTAAAACTACATTTTCCATACAGTCAATGCTCCTAGTTTAACTAAAATAATTGAAAAGTGCCCTGATTGGGAGATACAGAATTACAAATAAGATCAGGTTCAACACTAACGTTGGCCCTAAAGTATAAATCAATAACTGTACACCACTAAGAGAGGCAATATGTGCAATTCGGTCACCTAAGTAGCTCAAAATAAATACCACCAAAACATCCCCAACATAAAGTAGAGATGAAGTGACCATGTTTTCACGCACAAATTTTAAAACCATTCGATTAATATAAACCACCAGCGGAAATGCAAACGTAAAGATCCCAATAATTCCAACGTAATAAATATCATAAACGATTCCAATTCCTAAGGCCCACCAACCCATGTGTAATTTCTCATGGCGCGCAAAAAGAGTGGCCATTACCAACCACAATAAGGTTAAGTAAGGTACCATTGAAAATTTGCCAAAAAGTACTGGTGAAAAAAGTTTAGAAATCGTTCCTTCCAGTAGAAATGAAATGACCAACCCAATTGGATATAAGAACTTTAACCGGGAAGGACGTCTCATTGGACTTCCTCTTCTAATCCTTCTTGCCAATTACGGTCACCGCCTCAATATCATCCATGTTTGCAGCTGGTTTAATGTTGACTTTTTCAGAAATACCATCACTATTTTGTTTAGTTCCAGCAACTTTTCCGACATAAAGTCCCTTAGGAGTCACGCCACCAAGACCATTAGTCATAACTTTCGTCCCAGTCTTGATCTTGTCTTGATTAGTAACACTTCCCATTACCAACTCATTAGTATCACGATTATAACCGTCAATTAATCCATTAACGACTTTCTTTTCTCCTTGAACCTGAACCGCAAAACGACTAGCAGTATCACTTTTGTCGGTGATTAGTTCGACTTTACTGTTGGTCTTATTAACTTCAGCAACCCGACCAACTAATCCAGAATTAACAATTACAGACATGTTCTTTTGAACTCCTGCAGCCGATCCCTTATTAATGATCAGTTGATTTTGCCATGAGGATGGCGTCCGAGTAATTACGCTAGCATTAATCGCCTTGTAGTCCGTGGGAGTCCCCTTGATATTTAACTGTTGTCTTAATTTTTCATTTTCATTTTCCAGTGCTTGATTTTTAACTTGAGTTTGAGCTAATTGTTCAACCTGACCCTTTAAATGATTATTTTCCTGATAAGTATTTAACAAATTATCAGTGGCACCAAACAATGAGCCAACGCCATTGGCAGGAATACTAACAATTCGATCGCCAAATCCAACAACATCATTTCCAACTTGTTGAATCAATGGAGGAGTAGCACGATTTTTTCGCACTGCCACTGACCCACTAATCAAACCTAAGCCAATAATTAAGCAAACGACAATGATTACTAGCTTTCGACTTGAAAAAAACTTGTGCATAATAATCCTCCGTACGTGCTTAAAATAAATAAGCGGGAATTCATCCCCGCTTATCCAATTTATTTTCTATTCATTGCCTCAATACTTTTAAGCGATTCACCGGTTCCAATTGCTACACAATCCATCGGATCTTTGGCAATTGTCACAGGAACTTGAGTGGCATCTGATACTACTTCTGGGAGATTTTTGAGTAGAGCACCGCCACCGGTAAGAACAATTCCATGATCAATCACATCAGCAGAAATTTCAGGAGATGTCTCTTCTAGAGTTTCTTTAATCGTAGTGATAATCTCAAGAATGTCTTCGTGCATTGCAGAAGCCACATCCTCCGCAGTTACTTCAACTGACTTAGGAAGGCCGGTCAATAAGTCTCTTCCACGAACGGTTTCATCATTCATGTCCTTCGCGGCACCAATTGATGCAGAACCAATGGTGCATTTCAAATGTTCTGCAGTTGGTTCACCAATTAGCACATTATAATTTTTTCTGATAAAGGTAACGATCACTTCGTTCAACTTATCACCAGCCATTCTCACCGAACGTGATGATACGATCCCACCAAGAGAAATAGTAGCGACGTCGGTAGTTCCACCACCAATGTCAACAACCATGCTTCCAGTTGGATCCATAACTGGTAGACCGGCACCAATTGCAGCAGCAAATGGTTCTTCGATTACATAAGCATCCTTTGCTCCAGCAACTCGAGTAGCATCAATTACGGCACGCTTTTCTACAGCAGTGATACCACTTGGAACACAAACCATTACATAAGGCTTACCACCGTGGCTTCCCAATGCTTTATCGATATAATATTTCATCATGGTCACAGTAGTATCATAATCAGCAATTACACCGTCTTTCATTGGACGAATAGCTTCAATGCTGGCAGGCGTTCTACCAATCATAGATTCGGCTTGTTGACCAACAGCAATAATCTCGCCAGTTTTTGTATTTTTAGCAACCACAGAGGGTTCTCGTAAAACGATTCCTTTTCCATCAACATAAACAATGGTATTAGCGGTTCCTAAATCGATTCCGATGTTTTTTGTACCTAATCCGAACAATTTATTCATCCCTTCAATTTTAAGTTTTAATTTTTAAGTAATTACTTTGATAAGACTAGTATATCATACTGCATTTATATCAGTCAGAAATATAAGGCCAAAATTAGTTACTTAAGTTTTTCTTCATTTTCTTTAATATATTTTCTAACTTCCGAGATAAATAACAGCGATCCAGTAACCAAAATTAACTGATTATCATTTTTACTGTCACGGACCTTTTTTACCGATTTGTTCAGTGCTTTATGCCAATCGCTAACTAATGAAACATTGGGAAAGTTATTGATATCAAGTTTAGAAAAGTCAGCACTTGCTCGCTTTTCTCCCGCAGAAAACCGTGTCAAAATAACGTCACTATTAGACAAAGACTTAACAATTTTTAGCATTTCTGGATACTGTTTGTCAGCGAAAACCCCCATCACAATTGTAAGATGAGAATTTCTCCACTTACTACTTCTAAAACGAAGTGACGACAAAAGGCTCTGAATTGCTGGGACATTATGTGCCCCATCAATCATAATCGTGGGATCATTATTAATTACTTCCATCCTTCCAATCCATTTTGTTGAACTAATTCCCGCTTTGACCGAAGAAATCATGGATGGTTCTGTCATGTTTAAATATTTGAACGCATAAACCAAGAAAGCTTCAATCGCAATTGCAGCATCTTCCATTTCAAAGCTTCCAATTTGTTTCATTGAAATGTTATCAATGTTCAAATGATCACTTGAAAAATTAAAATGATTTTGATTTGCCGGCACGAATTGATAATCACGCTTTAATTCCCAAATTGGACTATCTAATTTTATAGCTGCTCGTTCAATCACCTTTCTCGGACCTGCTTTGATCCCTCCAATCACACATGGATGGTTTTTGCGAATAATTCCAGCCTTATTATCCGCAATTTTTTCTTCCGAATCACCAAGCAGTGCCATGTGATCCATCCCAATGGTAGTAATAATTGACATTTCCGAATTAACCACGTTGGTTGAATCGGATCTTCCTCCAATTCCGGCCTCCACAATCACAACGTCAACGGGATGATCACGGAAATAGATGAACATCATAGCGCAAATGATTTCAAATTCAGAGGGACCTAAATCAGGATCATTATTATCAATTTCATCGACAATCGGCTTAATTTCACGCACCAACTCTAAAATTTCATCATCTGAAATTGGTTGATTATTCACACTGATCCGCTCGTTGAACTTAATCATAAATGGTGAAGTAAAAGTTCCAACTGAGAGTCCAGAAGCCATTAACATGTTACTTAAATAAGCAACACATGAGCCCTTTCCATTAGTTCCCGCTACGTGAATGCAGTTTAGCGTTTTTTCTGGAAAATCCAATTTCTTCATAAAGTGATCCATCCGCTTTGTAGGTGGTTCTTTTTTAATTCGTGGTCTACCATGGATATACTTTAATGCTGCACTGTAACTATCAATCACCATTGCCACTCCTCTAAAAAGAAGGCTCAGCTGTTTAGCTGAGCCTCGTCTTTTACTTATTTAAAGCATCGATTACATCTTTAAGTCGGATTTTAACGGCTTTAAGTTTAGCCTCATTGTCGGTTTGCTTTTCCTTTTGCTCGTTGACAACTGCCTCCGGAGCATTGTCTACAAACTTTTTATTAGCTAATTTTTTCTGTGCTCGTTTGACTTCCGATTCAAATTTTTGGACTTCCTTTTGTAGCCTTTCTTTTTCATCATTTAGGTCAACCAGTTCATCCAATGGGATACTGATCTCAGCATCAGTAATTACCGATGTCATAGCCAATTTAGGAATATTAATGTCAGAACCAATCTCTAACTTATTAGGATGACCAAATCGTTCAATGTAGTCACTGTTATCTTCCAGTATCTTTTTCAAATCGGAATTCTTAGTTTTAACTAGAATGTCAACTGGACTAGATAGTGGTGCATTAACCTCTGAACGGATATTTCTGACCGTTTTAATAACGTCAATCAGATGATTCATATTTGATTCTGCTTTTTTATCATCAAACTCATCATGAGTTACTGGATACTCAGCTACCACCAATGATTCACCAACGTGCGGCATTGAAAGCCAAATTTTTTCAGTAACAAATGGCATAACTGGTTGGAGTAATCGCAAGATTTGATCCAAAACGTACGCTAGGATATTTCGCGTGTTTTGTTTGGCTTTTTCATCTGAGCCAGTCAAAATTTCCTTACTCATTTCAATGTACCAATCACAAAAATCATTCCAAATAAAATCATAAAGTGAACGGTTGGCTTCACCAAAGTTAAACTTGTCATATTCTTCGGTAACATACTTAACAACAGAGTTTAATTTCGAAAGAATCCATCGATCGGATAAATTCCATTCTGATTGAGCTGGTAACTCTGGTTTAGACATGTCACCTAAATTCATGATGACATAACGACTGGCATTCCAAATCTTATTGACAAAATTCCAGGCTGATTCAACCTTACTATAACTAAACTTCATGTCCTGTCCAGGCGTTGTTCCAGTTGAAAGGCACCATCTCAAGGCATCGGCTCCGTACTGATCAATAACATCCATTGGATCAATCCCGTTACCTAAAGACTTACTCATCTTAACCCCATGTTCATCACGAATTAAACCATGTAACAGCACGTTTTTAAATGGACGCTTACCGGTAAAATGTAAACTTTGAAAAATCATTCTTGAGATCCAGAAGAATACCAGATCATAACCAGTTACAAGCGTGTTGGTAGGAAAATAGCGTTGATAATCTTTTGAGTCAGTATCAGGCCAACCAAGGGTTGTAAATGGCCATAAAGCTGATGAAAACCAGGTATCCAACACGTCTGGATCTTGCGTCCAGTTTTCGGGATCCTTAGGAGCGTTTTCGCCAACATAAATCTTGCCAGTCTCATTATTGTACCAGGCAGGAATCCGATGTCCCCACCATAGTTGCCTTGAAATAACCCAATCATGAACGTTTTCCATCCATTGCATAAAGGTATGCTCAAATCGTTCTGGAATGAAACTAACCGCATCATTGGTCTTTTGATTCTCCATTGCCTTTTTGGCCAATGGTTTCATTTTTACAAACCATTGAGTCGAAAGACGAGCTTCAACCTGAACCCCGGTTCTTTCAGAATGACCAACCGAGTGAACAATGGGATCAATTTTAATCATCAAGCCTTGATCTTCAAGGTCCTTGACCATTGCCTTTCGAGCATCAAAACGATCCATGCCTTCATACTTCCCAGCATTTTCGTTCATCGTAGCGTCTTTATTCATGGTATTAATCCGTTTTAAATCATGTCTGTTCCCAACTTTAAAATCATTAGGATCGTGGGCTGGCGTAATTTTAACCATTCCAGTCCCAAATTCAGGATCAACGTACTGATCGGCAATAATCGGAATCGTCCGATTTACGAGTGGAACAACGACCTCTTTACCTACTAAATCTTTATAACGATCATCACTTGGGTTCACTGCGACAGCAGTATCACCCATCATAGTCTCAGGACGAGTTGTAGCGATTTCAATGTAATTCTTTCCATTAAATTTCGTATCATCAGCAAACGGATACTTAACGTGATAGAAAGCGCCTTTATCATCTTTGTGAATAACTTCAATATCAGATAAAGCAGTCCGAGCCTTTGGATCCCAATTAATAATGTATTCACCACGGTAAATTAACCCTTGATTGTACAAGTCAACAAATACTTTCCTGACGGCTTTTGACAAACCATCATCCAACGTAAAGCGTTCACGACTGTAATCAAGTGATAATCCCAGTTTGGCCCACTGTTTATGGATCGTATCAGCAAAGTCGTCTTTCCATTCCCAAACCTTATCGACAAATTTTTCACGACCTAAATCGTACCGCGAGATCCCCTTCTCGTTAAGCATGGCTTCAACTTTTGCTTGAGTTGCAATTCCCGCATGATCCATCCCAGGAATCCAAACGGTATCATAACCTTGCATCCGTTTCTGTCTAATTAACATGTCTTGAAGAGTGGTATTCCAGGCGTGACCCAAGTGAAGTTTACCGGTCACATTTGGCGGAGGTAAAACAATTGAATATGGTTTTGCCTTTTTATCCCCATTTGGCTTGAAAACATCCTCATCAAGCCATTTCTTATACATCCCTGCTTCAACTGAGTTGGGATCATATTTCGTTGACATATCTACTTCTTTTGCCATTTCTTCACCTCATTTAAAATAAAAAGCATCCGTCCAGAATAGGACGAACGCTCGCGGTACCACCTAAATTGAATTATTGCTAATTCCAACTTAACTAGATAACGGCTAGTACCGATTACATCTTAATTCATTCAACATAACTGCTCACAAGCAACAATGATCATTTTAACGCATGGACTTTCCAGCACGTGTCCACTCTCTGCGCGTCATAACAACCAACCTCTTGATCAAAGCATTTAACATAATAAATATTACTCAATTTACAATCTTTAGTCAATCACATTAAAGTAATTCTGAAAAAACATCTTCATTAGCGTTCAAATAATCATCATTTGGGTGAATCTTACTGATCGTAATACCCTCAATGGCTTCTTTCATTAAACCATCCACGTCAATGTTTTTTTCAAACTTTCTGGCTTTCTCCACGTCCGGCTTCGTTTTCGGTGCTGGTGGAGTAAAGATCGTACAGCAGTCCTCATAAGGAAGAATTGATAAATCATAGGTGTCAATTTGTTCAGCAATCTTAATAATCTCAGTCTTATCCAAAGAAAGCAACGGACGTAGAACTGGCAAATTAGTCACATCATTAATGGCGCGCATACTTTCTAAAGTCTGTGAAGCAACTTGTCCTAACGACTCACCGGTAAATACTCCATCACAATGACGTGCAATGGTAATTGCTGCGGCAATTCTCAACATCATCCGGCGCTGAACCGTCATCAAGTAACCCTCTGGAACTTTTTCTTTAATCTCTTCTTGAATCTTAGCAAATGGGACTTGGATAAAATCAACGGTTCCACCTAATGCCGAAAGCTTCGCCGTGAGGTCCTTAGCCTTTGCTAGCGCTTGTTCACTAGTGTATGGGGGACTGTAGAAATGAATCATATCTAACTTTACCCCACGCTTCATGGCCATGTACGCCGCAACGGGTGAATCAATGCCTCCTGAAAGCATCATGGTACCACGTCCGCCAGTTCCAACTGGTAGTCCTAATGCTCCCTGAATCGTCTCACTTGATAAATAAATGCCAGACATTCTGACATCAATCTGTAAGTTAATGTCAGGTCTTTTCATTTGAGCTTTAATCCCATCTAAATGATCTAAGACATACCCGCCGACCTTATCATTTACTTGATAAGTATTTAGTGGATAATCTTTATTCTGGCGGTTAGTTGAAATCTTAAATGTTTGACCACTCTGGAATTGATTCGAAATCATTGCGAGTGCCTTTTTCTGAATGTCTTCAATTGGGGTATTTTTTTCCAACTTAACAACTGGTGAAAAAGTCTCAATTCCAAAGACTTTTTTTAGGGCTGCCATCACTGGGGCTGCATCTTGACCATGCAAACTGACATGTAACCGATCCCGTTGGGCGTCAACGGTGACTCCATCAAACTGTTTTAAAACTTGCCTAACGTTATGTCCCAGCTGCCCAATAAAGACCCTGCGATTTTTTCCCTTTGTGGACAGTTCGCCGTAACGAACCATAATCTCACTATACTTCACACCCTCACTCCTTTACTATTCTTTAATGATTATCTAACTTAACTTTTTGAATTCTTCGTACAGCTCATCAAATACTTGATTAAACTTATCAGCCTCATCTAAAGTATTTTTGTCTCCTAAGGAGATTCGAACGGCACTGCGAGCGATGCTTGGGTCTACTCCCATAGCATCTAAAGTTCCTGCCGTTTCCTCTTTTTTGGATGAACAAGCACTCGTAGTAGAAATGTAAATCCCATGTTCTTCAAAGGCATGCACGATCGTTTCACCCTTCACTCCCTCAATTGCAAAGCAAAGAATGTGCGGAGCAAAGTGGTCTGATAAACCGGAGAAAGGATGAACCTTGTTGAACTTAGCAATATGAGCATAAATTCGTTCTCTGATCTTTTGTTCACGTGCAATGCTTTCAGATTCATGATCCGAAATGATTCTGAGTGCCTTAGCCATCCCTGCTATCGCAGGCAAATTCTCAGTCCCGCTCCGTTGCCCTCGTTCTTGGCCACCACCATCCATTAATGGGGCAATCTTACGACCGTTTTTCCCATAGATCAAACCAATTCCTCTGGGAGCATGAAATTTATGCCCAGAAAATGTGACAAAATCAACTCGACCATTGAAAACCAAATCGTGTAGACCTTTACCAACAGCCTGGACGGCGTCAACATGAAAATGAATTTTGGGATATTGTTTTAAGACATCACTAATTTCATTGATGGGTTCAATGGCGCCCATCTCATTATTAACCGCCATGATTGACACCAAGATAGTATCCGGTCTAATAGCGGATTCTAAATCTTTTGCTGAAACTCGTCCCTCTTTATCAACGGGTAAATAAGTAACGTCAAATCCCAAATCTTCTAAAGCGTGCATTGAATTTTTCACCGCTGCATGTTCAACAGAAGAAGTGATGATATGCTTACCAAATTGATGTTTCTCTTTGGCGGTCCCCTTTATAACCCAATTGTCACCTTCAGTTCCTCCACTAGTAAAGTAGATTTCGTTAGGTTCTACTCCTAAAATTCTCGCAATTTGATTTCTTGATTGATTCAATAAATTAAACGATTGTTGACCAAAGTTATGAAGACTGGAAGGATTTCCCCAGATCTTTTCACTTACCTGATTATAGGTATCCAAAACCTGACTATCTACTTTAGTCGTCGCACTATTATCAAAGTAAATCATTTGGTACCCTCTCTTTCTAATTCGTCCAAATTACAACAAGATTTATTATACCAGCATTGAAACATAATAAAAACAAGCTGAATTGTTCCAACTCTAATTCAGCTTGTTCGTGCTTACTTTTGATTTTGTGAATCTTGCTTATTTTTGTAATAAGTATTTTCAATTCGCTTGTAGGATCCAGGATTGGCTTTATCAATCGCAGTGGCAATGGTTTCTAAGCTTTCAGGATACTTATACTCATCGTCAAACAGATGCTTAGCTTTTACCAGTGCTCTGTTAATCTCTGGATCAGAATTTCGATAACGATTGGCATATTGCATCACTTGCTCAGCAAGCGATGAGCTATCAATCAAATCATCAGTCTTCTCTTCAAGAGTATCCCGATCTGATTTAATCACGCTTAACTGTTTTTGAACATCATCCATACTAATCTTGACCTTATCCATCGTCCGATTAAGATCCTTAATCTCGTCAGCCACAATGCCAAAGTAGTCAATGTAATCCTGTGATATACCCGGTAAATTCAGCTCATCAATCTTACGCTGAATCCCATGAAGTTCCAAATCAAGATCATCTAAGACCTGATGGGCCTTCTGCTCTTCATCCTTAAAGTCAGCAACCGAATCATTAATGGCCCGTTGTTTCTTTTCAATCTCCGTTAATTGACTATCGCTACTAGTAACGTTGTCAAGGATGTGAGTATAAATGGCTTTCTTGTTGTCAATTGCCTCACGATCTTTTTTATAGGTAGCTTCAATCTCATCAATTTGTTTTCCTAAAGCATTGGCCTTATCAATCTCACCATGTTCTAGTGAGTAATTATGACTGAGTCGATCTAATTCATCGATTAAAACCTGATTTTGTTTTTTGGCGTGTTGGATATATTCTCCAGTGATCTTAAATCCTTTATCAATTTTTTTCTTAGCAATTAATTGCTTTTCCATTAAATCGTAAAGACGATCAATCTTGGTCTCAATCTCACTATCAGAATCCTTGGCCAATTTTAAATCAAGGTGAGCAATATTTTCAAGGTTATCGGAAACGGCTGTTCTTAATTCCTCTAAAGAGACGTCAAATTCATCATCATCAAATTCATACCCACTTGCATTCATTTTAGAATGAGTTGAGCTAATCTCATCAATTTGATTTTTAAATTCTACATTATTAGTAGCATATAAATGAGGAATTTGTTGCACATCAGCTTCTAACTGATTAGTTGACTTATTTAAATCACCAAGAATTTTATCAGCCTTTTCGTGATCACCATTTTTTGATAGATTAGAAAAATCATCAAAGGTCCCTTCAATCGTCGACAACTGATTTTCAAGCGCATCAATTGCGGGCCCAAAGGAAGCATTCTTAGTAAGCAATTCTTTTCGAAGTTCTTTATAACGACCTTCTAAATCAGTAATGGCCTTCTTATGTTCAGAATTCAGCTGATTCATTTTAGCTAAAAACTGACGAATTACCCTTACATCATCTTCTGAAGTTTTAATTTGTTGTTCCGCATCTGAGCAAACTTCCCGTGTCTTAACAAAGTTAATTCCCTTTGCGTCACTTTTTACCGCTTCAACGTTATTTTTGACGGAAGGAAGTAAGTTATTAGTAACGTTATCAAAATCAGCTTGAGCACTATTAACGCTACTTAATGAATCACCGGTGAGGCCGATATCTTTCACCTTATTAATCTCATCTTGCAGATTCAAATCATTTAGGCGCTTAACGCGTTTTTCAATTGTTTCAGCAATTTTTAATAAATGGTGCTGATACATGACCACGGCACAATAAATTACAGCTACTACAACTAAAATTCCAATAATGACGTTAACCATTAAATACCCGTCCTTCAACAAATTAATTATGTATAAACTTTTCCTCGTTATTAAAGTAATTATATCATAAATGAGAAAAATTTATGATAGCATTCTGAGTTTTTAAGATCATCGACTGCAACGTTGCATTGACTTTTAAGTGCTAATTTCATATAATTGAGCTTGTGTAAAATAATGCAGCAGTATGCGGTAAGCTCGTCAACATGTCCTTGCTACTTGTAGTTTAATTAGTAACCCACTGGCTGCTGAGGCGAAAGTTCAGAGGGATATGCACGAATACTAAGCGTACATCGTTATTTTACTCCAAATATTTTATTGGAGGATTCATTTATGTCAAGATATACAGGTCCAAGTTGGAGAATTTCTCGTCGTCTTGGAGTTTCTTTATCAGGTACTGGTAAAGAATTACAACGTCGTCCATATGCTCCAGGTGTTCACGGCCAAGGTCGTCGTCAAAAACTTTCAGAATATGGTGTTCAATTACGTGAAAAGCAAAAATTACGTTACATGTATGGTTTAACTGAACGTCAATTTTACTCATTGTTTAACCGCTCTGGTAAAATCCGTGAGGGTAAGCATGGTGATAACTTTGAAATTATGCTTGAAAGCCGTTTAGATAATATGGTTTACCGTTTAGGCTTAGCTACCACTAGACGACAAGCTAGACAATTAGTTAACCACGGTCATATTACCGTTGATGGCAAGCGAGTTGATATCCCTTCTTACGAAGTAAAGCCCGGTCAAGTGATCGGTGTTCGTGAAAAGGATAAGGACATGGGCATCATCAAAGAAGCTGTCGAATCAGTTGTGAGCCGCCCTGCTTATGTATCATTTGATGCTGATAAGCTTGAGGGTTCATTGACTAGATATCCACAACCAGATGAATTAAATGCAGACATCGATACTTCATTAGTTGTTGAATACTACAACCGTTAAAATATTGTGTCTGTTAAAGAAAAGGCGATCTCGATTGAGACCGCCTTTTTGTATCTCCAATTTCTTTAATGTTAAAATGTAGTAAATACTCAATAAGGAGCAAATATTATGACAGATGACAAAGGATCAGTTCAAAATCGACTTGATCAAGCAATGAGTGGAAACTCCCCTCAAATTAACCCAGATGAGCAACGAAAATACTTGGGAACTTTTCGAGAACGGGTCGACTTCGCCATTACGGTTTCTGAAGATAAAAACCAGGATGCAATCGATCAGTTAAGTAAAGAAATGAAACAACATCCCACTTATCAACTCTTCATTAACGGCAATATAGCTGAAGAACAGCAACAACCGTACATGAAGTTAGCCAGTCAAAATAACACCAACTTTACTTTAAAAAACAACAGCGCTTATGGTACGATGCCTAATCAATATGCCGTGGTCTTAGTTGCCCCTGATGCAATTAATAAAGACCATATTGATTTTGATCCTAGTAAGGTTAACGCCAAACATGACAACGATCAACCTAAAAAACACCAATCATGGTTTTCACGGTTATTTAAGTAGAAAGAAGCTATAGAATGCAAAAGCCCCTCGCCTACAGAATGAGGCCCACTAAAATTGAAGATATTGTTGGCCAACAGGATTTGGTTGGCAAGGGCAAGATTATTGATCGCATGGTAAAAGCTAAAATGCTTTCATCAATGATTTTATATGGTCCACCTGGCACCGGAAAAACCAGCATTGCAAGTGCAATTGCGGGTTCGACTAAATATGCTTTTCGGATGTTAAATGCAGCAACTGATACCAAAAAGGACCTCCAGGCGGTAGCTGAAGAAGCTAAAATGAGTGGAACGGTAGTGTTATTACTAGATGAAATCCATCGGTTAGATAAGACCAAGCAGGATTTTTTGTTACCACTACTAGAAAGTGGGCAAATTATCTTAATCGGGGCAACGACAGAAAATCCTTATATCAATATCAGTCCGGCCATTCGTTCTAGAACAGAAATATTTCAAGTTCATCCATTAACCAGTGATGACATAACCAAAGCCGTTAAGCGAGCACTAGCGGACAAGCAAAATGGCTTAGGTAATCTAAAGATCAAACTTGACCATAACGCCATGAGCTTTTTAGTTCACAGTACCAATGGTGATTTGAGAAGTGCTTTAAACGCCCTAGAATTATCCGCCAAGTCCACTAAGCCTGACCAAGATGGCGTCATTCACATTACTCTGGCTGATATTGAAGCTTGTTTACAAAAGAAAGCACTAAGTCAAGATAAAAATGGCGACGCTCACTACAACGTGATGTCAGCACTTCAAAAATCAATTCGTGGCTCCGATGTTAACGCGGCCCTACACTATGCCTCGAGGTTAATTGAATCAGGGGATTTAAACTCCCTAACAAGAAGATTAATGGTAATTGCGTATGAAGACATTGGGTTAGCTAATCCGGCTGCTGCTTCCAGAACAGTATCGGCAGTGCAAGCTGCTGATAAACTCGGTCTCCCTGAAGGACGGATTCCGCTATCTGATGCCATCATTGATCTTTGTCTTTCACCAAAATCAAATTCAGGAATTACAGCGATTGATAAGGCTTTATCTGACGTAAAAACTGGCAATTACGGAGACATTCCTGATCACTTAAAAGATGCCCATTTCAAGGGTGCCAAAAAACTAGGACACGTCGGTTATAAATACCCACATAATTATCCCAATGATTGGGTTAAACAGCAGTATCTTCCTGACAAAATTAAGAATGCCAAGTACTACCAACCAAAGCTGAACGGTAAATACGAAAGAGCCCTAGCTGATCAATATGAAAAAATCAACGAGGCTGAAAGGCATGTCGGAAAGGAATAATTGTCGATGCTCATAAAAGTTTTAATGTTATTTTTCTCCGTAATTTTAATTATTAACGGAATTTATTTTTTGACCCATGCTCATAAAAGTTTCCTACTGTTTCATCCCGAAAAGTTTACCTCATTAAGCATCATCTTACTCATTAGTGGTGTCATTCTAATTGTGGTAGCAATTTTTGGAATTATTTCAATATTCTTCGATAACACCGTTTTTACTCTGTTAGTTTTATGTGCGGGGTGTTTGTGTGCTGTGATTCCAGAACTATTCATCATTCAATACATGGATAAATAGCCTTTATATCTGACTTTTCAATTAAAAAATACTAGAATTAAGTTAAATAAAACATCGAGGTGGTTTTTATGCTACAAGAATACAATAATATTTTAGTTCCCGTTGATGGTTCATACGAATCCGAGTTGGCTTTTAAAAAGGCCGTTGCCGTTGCCAAACGTAATGATGCTCATTTACACATTGTCCACGTTGTAGACACACGAGCATTTCAAAATATCTCTAGTTTTGATACATCAGTAGTTGAAGAAGTAACTCAAAACGCTAAAAAAACACTCGAACAGTACGCCAGAGAAGCTAAGGATGATGGCGTTAACAAAGTCGATTATTCAATCGAATATGGCGCACCGAAAACAATCATCTCAAAGGAAATTCCCGACAAACTCGATATTGATTTAATCATGATCGGTGCAACCGGGTTAAATGGTGTTGAACGGTTACTAATTGGTTCAGTAACTGAATATGTCACTAGGATGGCGGTCTGTGATGTATTAGTTGTAAGAACAAATCTAAATAATCAAAAAGTTGATCCTAAAAAAGGAAAACAAAAAGTTTCTAAGTAAAACAAAAAATCATTCGATGATTATTTCGAATGATTTTTTGTTTTGGCAATTTTTAATAATTTATCAATCCGCCCGCTATCTCTTACTCCTTTCAAAAGATTGATTTTAATTTGGGTGCTTTCTGCCTTTTCAAACAGTTTTTCTCGTTTATAACTCAAATATTTCAAATTATAAAATGATTTCAAACAATAGAAGGAATACTTGCGTTTTAGGTAAGATATCATAACATTGGATTCAGAAATCACTAGTTGATTATCGTTAGCTACAAATGCGAAAGTGACAATGGCAAGTCCTAACTTAATGACAACATATCGATCAATTGTATTCATTTCTCTTCGATGTAGCAATTGCCCCATCCTCACCAAAGCATCATCCAAATATTTACGAGCCAATTTTTGACATCCCAATCTCCGATATGAGATTGCAATGCCCAAATAACTCCATGCAGTACAAATAAAATTTGTTTTGACGGAACACGAGTCAATCATAGTATGAAAGCATAGGATTACTTCATCTAAAGAAAAACCACAAAATAGTTCCGCAAAACCACGTTCACAATAATATCTTCCTTTGATTTCTCTTGAATCAATATTCTCAACTTTAATTGTTTCAATAATCGTATTAGCTTTCTTGAAATGATAATGAAGTAGAATGCATTCAACTTTCTTCAGTATTTTTTTAGCATAGCAATACTTTTCATCAGAACAAACTTCGTCTAAGTTCAATCCCAATCGGGACACAATTTCTGGAATAATCACCCATTGATTAAAACACCCATCATTTTCAAGCGCACTGATGGTTGACTGAGTACATAGTCCTTTGGCAAGCTCCGACTGCGTCATATGAATATCAATTCGGCGTTTTTTAATTCTCGCTCCAATCTTTTTCAATAGCGCTTTTGAGGGCATTATGACTTCCAATTGCACGTCATCTCCCTTGACGATTCAAAATTTCATCGTGTCTAAAACAATTAACGTTATGATCATTAATGATCCCCGAAGCTTGTAAAAACGAATAGAGTGTTGTGGGCCCAACTCTTTTAAAATGATACATTTGAAAAACCTGATTAAATTTTTTAATCATTGGTCTCATTTCCGAAATATCGATTTGATCATCAATAATTAAATGATCAACGGGGGTATAATTCACCTGCTGCCATAATTGGTCAAAAAAATGAATCCCCTTTCCCTCTAACTCAAAAACAATCTTGGCATTGGTTAAAATGGCATCAAGTTTCGATCGATTTCTAATTCCACGTTTGTCACTCATTGCAGTGTCTTTGATGGTTTCTGCGTGAGTAGACAAATAGTTAAAATCAAAATTATGATAAATGCTATCCAGTCCGTCTAACTTCTTCAAAATTAAATTCCACTGAAGTCCTGCCTGCATTATTTCTAGTGACAGTTCTCTAAATAATGCTTTTTCGTCATAATCTGGAACACCCCACACCGTATCATGGTAATTCATTAATCGTGGACTCCTAGTTGCCCAGTTACATCTTTCCATTATTATCACCTCTTATAAGTATATACGAAGAACAATCTTCAAATAAAAAAAGATTATGACTATGTCATAATCTTTTTTTATTATTTATCCTTATATACTTTTTTCTGATCGCCCTTTTGAAGCGGCTTAAAGTCATGCAAAATTTTAGATTGACGGTCAAATTCAGCATAAGCTAGTTCAATCAATTTATCGATTAATTCGGTATAACTAATTCCAGAAGCTTCCCAAAGTTGCGGATACAAAGAAATATTGGTAAAGCCCGGTAATGTGTTAACTTCACTCAAATACGGCTTAAAATCCTTTGAAACAAGAAAATCAATTCGTGCCATTCCCTTTAATCCAAGGGCCTTATAAGCGTCTAATGCCATGTTCGTGATTTGATCATCGACACCATCTGGCAATTCAACTGGAATGGTAAATTGGACCTGACTGGCATCCACGAACTTGTTGTCATAGGTATAGAATTTGTCATCTGCTGGAACTTTAATTGCCCCTAGTTTTGATGCCATGGGATTTTCATTTCCTAAAATAGAAATTTCGACTTCTTCTGGTCCCTCAATTGCTTCCTCAATCAAAATTTTGTTGTCATAACGAAAAGCATCTTCTAGTCCGCTATCCAATTCCTCTTGATTATGCACCTGATGAATACCGATGGAAGAACCTTGATTGGCTGGTTTGATAAACATTAATGAACCGAGCTTTTTAGATAATTTAGCATAATTCCAATCTTTACGATTATCTGGAGTCAATAAGACGTATTTGGTATTGTTAATGCCTGCTTCATCTAGGATTTTCTTAGTAATATCCTTATCATAAGACATTGCAGAAGCTAAGATTCCACTTCCAACGTAGGGCTTATTCATTAGACGTAATAGCCCTTGAATGGTTCCATCTTCCCCTAAGTTTCCGTGAATAATGGGAAAGAAAACGTCAATATCTTTAGCGCTATCGAAATTAATAATGGGAGCTAGCGGATTATTCATGTCGAGATTTAAAATCTCATCTTTTTCCACATCCGTTTCATCTTCACCATCAAATACACGATGTGAAGCATCATCGCTCAAGACGATTCCATCCTTAGTAATTAGGAATAAGCTGACTTCATACTTATCCTTGTCCATCGCATCATAAATATTATGCGCGGATCTTTTTGAGACGTCGTGTTCTGATGAATTACCACCAAATAATAACGCGACGTGCTTCTTATTTTTAGTCATATTCGCACCTCTGTCGTTCATAATAGAACCTTAATTATAACACAAAAATTAACCGGTAAATAATCCCAAATAAAAAAGCATGAATGAACATGCTTTATGAGAAATTCTTATCTGTACTAAACATTGAACTCTTGTTATGGTATTGCATTGACATTATCAACCCAATCCCTATCATGTTACCAATTAAGGCAGAACCTCCCTGGCTAACAAATGGGAGCGGAATTCCAGTCATTGGCAGCAACCCAATGCTCATTCCAATGTTTTCAAAAACATGGAATAAAATCATCATAATAACTCCACTAGAAATATAGGCATAGAAAACATTCTTAGTTTCAAAAGTAACTTTGATCATTTCATAAATCAATAAGAAATAAAGAAGAATCAATAATACCCCACCAATGAATCCAAAGTTCTCTCCCATCACGGAAAAGATCATATCAGACTCACGAACAGGAACGTAAACTTTGGAAACATTGAATCCCGTTCCAGTAAGACCTCCTGATCCAACTGCTTTCATACTTTGCCATAGTTGAAATCCTTGGTTACTCGTATCTGACTCAGGATGCAACCAAGTATCAATTCGAGCAAATTGATAAGACTTAAAGCCAAAATGACCAAGTAACATCCGACCCTCTTTAGTAATGGCAAGTGTCAGTGCAATGGCACCAAGACCACCTGTAACACCAAAGATTGGCGCCAGTATTTTCCACGTAACCCCGGATACAATCATCATCCCGGCCAGGATGGCAATGAACACAATGGTAGTTCCAAAGTCATTTTGCAACTTTAGTAAAATCACAATTGGAATCGTCCATAGAATCATTTTACCAAGTAACGCCCAATCACTTCGAGTTTCATGAATTGGATGTTCATTATTGTGAGAAGCAATGACTTTAGCCAACATCAAAATATACGCAGGTTTCATGATTTCAGATGGTTGAAATGTCAGTGGCCCTAACTGAAACCAACTTTTAGCACCAGTTTGTGCCGCATAGGAACGACTATACAAGAACAAAACAGCAACTAAAAGAAAGATCCCAAACCAATACGCATAAGGTGCTAATTTCCATAACTGTTCGGAATCAAATTGCATAATCACAACGATGGCAATTGCACCAATTGCG
Organism: Fructilactobacillus sp. X3R2C1; assembly: GCF_059901235.1. Classification (NCBI taxonomy): domain Bacteria; kingdom Bacillati; phylum Bacillota; class Bacilli; order Lactobacillales; family Lactobacillaceae; genus Fructilactobacillus; species Fructilactobacillus sp. X3R2C1. Next base: position 84,218 of record NZ_JBWXVA010000005.1, on the reverse strand, counting down.
TACCACACTAATTGTGAAACAACCGCCTTTACGACACTTGTTTGACTTGTATCATGACTGGCAGCTACAAAGATCGACCCTATGCCCACCAAAGCAAGCATCAGTACACAAAAAATGATTCCCCAATCGATTCGATTCTCGTCTGTACTTTCCGACCTATTAAACACGATTAGAACTCCTTTTTTTCATAAATCATACTTATCTTTGGTGCAAATTATACTCTCTTATTACCTCAGCAACAGCATCTTCTTCGCTGTTTTCATGGAAAGTTTTGTCACCAACCACACAAATTGACTTCCCGTTCTTTTCTTCAATGGTGCCCACGGTATGACCGCCAATTTGCACCAATTTCAGCGCGTTTTCTTCTGGATCATCAATAATATTAACACCAATTCGTTTTTCTTTTCGAGCCACGCTTAAAAACCTCCTAGAATAAAAAATAGTTGATAAAATCAACTATTTTAGCTTCATTGAGCGACGATAATCTTCCTCAGCTTTTTTATTTCTTCCCAATGAAAACTTCTTGGGAACTGGATCGTATCCACCCTTAACCAGTGGATTACACCTCAAAATTCGTGTAACCCCCATCAGTGTCCCTTTCAATGCTCCGAAGCGATTGATCGCTTCGAGCGTATAATGCGAACAGGTTGGTGAGTACCGACAACTAGGCGGAAACAATGGTGAAATAAAACGCTGGTAAAACTTAATTAAAGATATAAATATTCGTTTCAATTTTTTTCTCAATTATTTTCTACTGAAAAATCCACGACTCTTTTTATTGCTACTCATATGCTCAAGCATTTCACCAGCACCTTTTGCAACATTGTCTAAAGGATCTTCAGAAATATAAACCGGAACCGTTAACGCATTTGAAATTACAGTATCAATGTCTTTAAGAAGTGCACCACCACCGGTTAACATTACTCCTCGATCAATAATATCAGCTGAAATTTCTGGTGGAATTGTCTCTAAGACTGCCTTTGCACCTGACACAATGGAGTTAATTGAACCACTAATAGCTCTCGCAACTTCCTGACTAGTAATGGTTACCGATTTAGGCATCCCACTAACTGAGTCACGACCTCTAACCTCCATCTCTTTAACATCTTGGGTGGAAACGTCTGCCGTTCCAATCTGCATTTTAATTCGTTCAGCGGTGTGTTCACCGATAATAAGGTTATGTTCTTGTTTCAAGAAGTTAACGATATCAACGTTCATCACATCTCCAGCAATTTTAAGTGATTTACTGGCTACGATATCACCGAGTGAAAGAACCGCAATATCTGAGGTTCCACCACCCATATCGATTACCATGCTACCATGAGGCTGGTAGATATCCATACCAGCACCTACGGCAGCTACTTTAGGCTCTTCTTCAATGAAAACTTCGCCACCAGCTGCGCGTTCCGCTGCTTGGATAATTGCTTTTCGTTCAATGTTAGTGATGTTTGTAGGAGCACAGATCATCGTCTGTGGTTTAGAAACAACGCCCTTAACGCTTAATTTACTGATAAAATACGAAAGCATTTCTTGAGTAATATCAAAATCAGAAATAACTCCGTCTTTTAAAGGTCTAATGGCTTTAATGTTTCCAGGAGTTCTACCTACCATTTGGTAAGCTTCAGAACCGACCGCCAATACCTTATTTGTTTTAGTATCAACGGCAACTACAGATGGTTCATTAAGAACAATACCCTTCCCCGTAACGTATATAAGAACGTTAGCAGTTCCTAAGTCAATCCCAATATCTTGTGCCATAAAAATACTTCCTTCCGTAACATCGTTTAACTAAATTATAGCATATCCAGAATAGCAAAAGAGAATTATCACATACGAAATTATCTAAATTTTTCTAACGATCAAGTTAGTCATTAGCAATTGCGTCGCTTTCTTTAATTGGGATTCGCTCAACTTCTGCGCCAAGTTTTTGCAGTTTCTTGTGAAATTCGTAGTAGCCACGATCAAGATACTTCAGATTAGTAACTTCCGTATAACCATCAGCAACTAGACCAGCTAAAATCAAGGCAGCTGCGGCTCTAAGATCAGTCGCAGCAACTTTAGCGCCCTCAAAATGGGTTGGTCCATACATGGTGACCGTTTCGCCATTAATGTCGAACTTAGCACCCATTCTGCGTAATTCTTCCATGTGCATAAACCGATTTTCAAAAACAGTTTCCGTTAGCTTGCTGACACCATCGGCCCTTAACTGCAATACTGTCATTTGAGGCTGCATGTCAGTAGGAAAGCCTGGATATGGGGCAGTCTTAACGTTAACTGGTTTTAATTTTGCGGGTCCAATGACACGAACACCATCGCGTTCTTGTTCAACTTTAACCCCCATCTGTTTCATTTTGGAAATTAATGGTAAGTTATGTTCGGTAATCCCGTTTTCAATTAAAAGATTTCCTTCAGTAAGCGCTGCGGCAACCATAAAAGTCCCAGCTTCAATTCGATCTTGAACCACTTCATGACTAGCACCATGAACACTTGGTACTCCGGTAATTGTAATCGTATCAGTGCCTGCTCCAGAAACTTTTGCTCCCATTTTGTTCAATACTTTTTGTAAGTCAACAATCTCAGGTTCACGGGCAACGTTTTGAATCTTGGTAGTTCCCTTTGCAAGGGTAGCGGCCATCATTACATTTTGAGTAGCACCAACACTTGGAAAATCGAAATAAATATCGGTTCCAGTAAGTCCGTTAGGAGCAGATGCTTCTACGTAACCATCATGTTGTTCAATGTGAGCACCTAAGGCTTCAAAGCCACGTAAATGTAAGTCAATGGGACGACTTCCAATTGCACATCCCCCTGGTAAAGCAACTTTTGCTTGACCTAAGCGAGCTAAAAGTGGACCCATCACAACAATTGAGGCTCTCATTTTTGAAACATATTCGTACGGAGCTTCTGGTGAAATTTGCCCAGAAGCATCCACTGTAATTTTATTTTTACTTTTATCAAAATCAACTCGAATGCCCAAATGTTTTAAAACTTCATTCATAGTAAACACATCGGACAACATGGGACAGTTGGTTAAAACAGTCTCGCCATCACTTGCAAGAATAGTAGCAGCTAGAATCGGTAAAACGGCATTTTTTGCACCCTCAATGTGAACTCGACCATTAAGTTTGTTTCCGCCATGCACAACAATTTTTTCCATGGTACTCTCTCCTATTACGTATTATTTAAATAGTACTGTTAAATTTTTTAAGTTATCAATGAATGACATAAAGAACGAACTGCATATAAAACCAATTACGATCGAAAGGAGGACAATCAAGACCTTCCCCTGTCGTTCTTGAATTGGTAAAAACCGTTCAAAGTGAATTCCTTGTATAGACCAAAAAGCTAATGCAATAAAGAATAGCTGGCTAATTATTGTTATTAAAGATTCAACTCCAAATGGATTCATTACGCGATACTCCTAATATTCATTCTTACTATATACTATCATAAAATCATTCAATTGTCGTAAATCGGAGGTCCATGTAAAAAATTGTAACAAAAAAGAGGAACTAAAAAGTTCCTCTTTTTTAATTAATGTTGTGCAACATTAATTCTATTAACAGCTCTTTGTAAAGCAACTTGTGCACGTTTCAATGCATCCGTATCGTTCTTAGATTGAGCATCTTTAATCTTCTGTTCTGCACGCTCTCGGGCATGAGTAGCTCTCGATACATCAATGTCACCTTTACGTTCAGCACTATCAGCAACGATGGTTAAAGTATTATTGGAAAATTCGGCAAATCCACCATTGACCGCAACGGTATCCATGTCATTTCCGTTAAACTTAAACCTCGTTTCACCAATTTTTAAAGAAGCAATCACTGGAACATGGTTAGCTAAAATTCCAAGGTCACCCATCATGGTTTCAATGATAGCCATGGTGACTTGATCATTGGAATAAACCTCGCCATCAGGAGTAACGATACTAACGGTTAATACTGACGATTTATTATCAGCCAATTAGATCAGCCTCCTATTTGCTTTGACTTGCTTTTTGTTCTTTCAGTTTGTTGTAGTTTGCAACGACATCATCAATTCCACCACAGTTTCTGAAACAGTCTTCAGGAATATCATCGTACTTACCTTCAAGGATTCCCTTGAATCCGGCGATAGTATCCTTAACGGGTACATACTTACCTGGAAGACCCGTAAACTGTTCGGCAACGGTGAAACTTTGTGATAAGAAGAATTGAATACGACGAGCACGACCAACAATCGTCTTTTCTTCGTCGGATAATTCATCCATTCCTAGAATTGAAATGATATCTTGTAATTCACGATATCGCTGAAGAACGTGTTGAACTTGACTTGCAACGTCAAAGTGTTCTTGTCCAACGATTTCTGGAGAAAGGGCAGATGATGTTGATGCCAATGGATCAACTGCAGGATAAATACCTTGTTGCGTTAATGAACGCTCAAGGTTAGTGGTAGCATCCAAATGGGCAAACGTTGTTGCAGGAGCAGGATCGGTATAATCATCGGCTGGAACGTAAACAGCTTGAATTGAAGTGATCGCACCCTTTTTAGTTGATGTGATTCGTTCTTGAAGTTGTCCCATTTCAGTAGCTAGAGTAGGCTGATAACCTACGGCTGATGGAATACGTCCTAACAGAGCTGAAACTTCCGTACCAGCTTGGGTAAATCTAAAGATGTTATCAATGAATAAAAGAACATCATCACCTTCAGCATCTCTAAAGTACTCAGCAAGTGTAAGACCCGTCAATGCCACACGCATACGAGCACCAGGTGGCTCATTCATCTGACCATACACCATGGCAGTATGCTTTAACACACCCGATCCTTTCATTTCAAAGTACATATCATTACCTTCACGGGTTCTTTCACCAACACCAGTGAAAACGGAAATACCGTTATGACCCTGAGCAATGTTATGAATTAATTCTTGAATCAAAACGGTCTTACCAACACCGGCACCACCGAATAATCCAACTTTACCTCCACGAATATATGGAGCTAATAAATCAATAACTTTAATTCCAGTTTCAAGAACTTCAGTCGATGGGTTTAACTCATCGTACTTAGGTGGTTGTCTGTGAATGGCCCATCTCGTTTGATCAGGACCAAATTCTGGTCCACCATCAATTGGCTGACCTAAAACATTAAATACTCGACCTAGAGTATCATTACCTACTGGTACTTCAATTGGAGCACCAGTATTTTCAACATCCATCCCACGACGTAAACCATCGGTTCCGTCCATAGCGATGGTACGTACCACTCCGTCACCTAACTCAAGAGCAACTTCAACAACTAATTGCTTGTTGTCACCCTTTTTAACGTTCAAAGCAGTATTAATTTCTGGTAAATCACCGTCTAGGGGAAATTTAACATCAACAACTGGCCCGATAACTTGTTGTACTTTACCAGTAGTATTCATTATGCTTTAATTCCTCCCATCTATTAATGGTTCAATGCTTCTTGACCACCAGTAATTTCTGTAATTTCAGTAGTGATAGCTGCCTGTCGTGCCCGGTTATACTTGAGTTCAAGTGATGAAATCAAATCATCGGCATTATCAGTGGCTGATTTCATTGCAGTTGAACTGGAAGCATGTTCAGCTGTCTTGGCATCCAAGATTGCTCCATACATTAAACTTTCAGCATATTGAGGAATTACAACACCAAGCACAGCCTTAGCGGATGGCTCAATATCATAATCTTCAATCAAGTTTTTAACTTTGACATCAGATCCAGCTTGACCACTATTCTTATCATCCATAGATGATTGAATTGACTCTTTATCCATGGGAAGAAGCTTTTCAGCCCTAAAATCAGAGGAAATTCGGTTAACGAAGTGATTATAACAAATGTACAAATCAGTATAAATTCCATCATTATACATGGAGGTAATGGCCTTAACGATCCCTTGAACTTCGGTATAAGTGGGAACATCTGAAACGGTACGATTTTCGTATGCAACGTTTGCTCCACGCTTCTTATAGAAGTCTGCACCATTACCACCAATTGCTAAAATCATATAATCATCAGTATTTGGAGTGTGCTTTTCAATAAACTCATTGGTACCTCTGATTACATTACTATTGTAGCTTCCAACCATTCCACGATCAGATGAAATTACAATATAGGCGGTCTTTTTCTTAGCATTTTTTGAATCTTGACTTGAAGGTTTATTATCCTCTAACAAATCGGACTGAGCCAGATGAGCGATTACAGACTTAACCTTAGATACATACTGATTATAGTTCTCTGTATGTGCCTGAATTCTGTTCAACTTAACCGTTGAAACCATCTGCATCGCCTCGGTAATCTGACGTGTACTCTTGGTCGATGCGATTCTGTGCTTTACATCATTCATCGATTCAGCCATTAGTTGTTATCCTCCCTTCAAGTTAATTACTATTAACTATACTGTCACCTTTAGCTGAAGGCTTAAAGGTGCTTGCAAATTCTTGGATTGCACTGTTTAGCTTCTTTTCATCTGGAAGATCACCAGTTTTCTTAATGCTTTCAAGTAGGTCAGGATAATTTGTATCAAAGAATTTGAAGATCTCATCCTGGAATCTTAAAACATCATCAACGGCAATTTTATCTAGGTAGCCATGAGTTAAGCAATACAAGATCAAAACTTGTTTTTCAACTGGTAGTGGCGAATGAAGTGGTTGCTTTAAGACTTCCACCGTTCTAGATCCACGATCCAGCTTAGCTTTAGTAGCTTCATCAAGATCAGAACCGAATTGAGCAAACGATTCAAGTTCATGATATGAAGCAAGATCCAAACGTAATGTACCAGCAACCTTTTTCATTGCCTTAATTTGGGCATCTCCACCAACACGAGAAACTGAAGTACCAGCATCAACAGCTGGACGGTCTCCAGAATAGAACATGTCAGAGTTTAAGAAGATCTGACCATCAGTAATCGAAATTACGTTGGTTGGAATATAAGCGGAAACATCCCCTGCTTGCGTCTCAACAATTGGAAGAGCGGTCATCGAACCGCCGCCCATCTTGTCACTCAACTTAGCAGCACGTTCAAGTAAACGTGAGTGGGTGTAGAAAATATCACCAGGATAAGCTTCACGGCCAGGTGGACGTCTCAAAATTAAGGAAAGTTCACGATAAGCATTAGCTTGTTTCGTTAAGTCATCGAAAACAATCAAAACATCTTTACCCTTGTCCATGAAATACTCACCCATGGTTGCACCAGCATATGGTGCAATGTAAAGCAAGGGAGCAGGTTCAGATGGACCAGCTGACATGACGATTGTATAATCCATTGCACCGTACTTTTGGAGGGTGTTTACTTGTTGTCTAACAGTTGAATCTTTTTGTCCAATTGAAACGTAGATACAAATCATATCTTGATCTTTTTGGTTCAAGATTGTATCAATCGCAATTGAAGTCTTACCAGTCTTTCGATCACCAATGATCAACTCACGTTGACCTCTACCAATTGGAACCAAAGCATCAATTGATTTGATACCAGTTTGTAGTGGTTGTTTAACACTTTGACGTTGCATGATTCCAGGTGCTTTTTTCTCAATTGGAGCAGTTTGATCGGTCTTGATCTCACCTTTACCATCAATTGGTTGGCCTAATGAGTTCACAACTCGTCCAACCATATTGTCTCCAACAGGAACTTCCATGATTCTTCCGGTTCTTTTAACACTGTCACCTTCACGAATACCTGTAAAGTCACCTAAAACAACGATACCAACTTCGTTGCTTTCGAGGTTTTGCACCATTCCATAAACACCATTTTGGAACTCCAGTAATTCACCGGATAAAGCATTATCTAGACCATATGCACGAGCAACACCGTCACCAACATAGGTAACGACACCAGTCTCGTCGACGTTAAGTTCGTCTTTGTAGCCATCTAATTGTTTTTTAATTAGGGCACTAATTTCTTCAGCCTTAATGCTCATAAAAGTTTCACCTCTTCAATATAGATATCTTATCGACTAAGAGAGCAAATTCCGTACTTCTTTAATTTTAGTACGAACACTTCCGTCGTAAACAACGTTATCTGACGACAAAATCGCACCGCCAATAATACTACTGTCTACTTTCGCAGATAAGTCAACTGTTTTAGCACCAACCCTTTTGGCAAATGTCTTGGTTAACTTGTCTTTCTCTTCGTCATTCATTGGAACTGCTGTAACTACGCTAGCACGCACGATTCCTTGCTTCTTATCATATAATTTGCCAAATTCATCAATAATCGCGACCATATCATTAATACGCCCATAGTCATAGACCATCTTTACAAAATTCTTGACGTACTGAGAAGTTGCGCCATCAATCAAAGAATTAATGATCGAATCTTTTTGCTTAAGATCAAGTACAGGCCCTGCTAATGCGATAGATAAACCAGGGTCACTTTGAAAAATGTCTTTAATCGCCATTAAATCAGCGTTCCCAGTTTCTAACTCATCATGTTCTTCTAGTACTTGAAAGAGCGCATTAGAATATCTTTTGGCAAGCGTAACCTTATCTAGACTCATTTGGATTACCTAGCCCTTCAATATAAGAATCGATTAATGCTTTTTGATCATCAGCATTTAAGTTCTTTTTAATGATTTTGGAAGCAATCTCAATAGATAAATCTGCCACATCATCTTTAGTACTTGCTAAAGCGTCTTCACGTTCTTGTTCGATATCTTTATGAGCTTTATCCTTTAAGGTTTTAGCATCATCTTGAGCATCGGAAATAATTGTGTCGCGACGTTTTTGACCAGCTTGTTCAGCATCACTAACGATTTTGGTTGCTTCGTCATGCGAGTTTTGTAATGCATCGGCACGTTCTTTGGCTAACTTAGCAGCATCGTTACGTGATTGTTCAGCAGAATCAATATCGTTGGCAATTTTAGTTGCACGATCTTGCATCATCTTTGTGACGGGTTTCCATGCGAAAATCTTAACAATCCACATCAAGAGTAAGAACAAGATGGCATAAAACAGCATATCACCAACATTGAATCCAGCCGCAATAACTAAATGTGTATACATCTATTGACACCTCCTTTTTCTAAACTAAGAAAATGTTTTCTCTATTTGTTCATAACCAAGAAGGCAACAACAAAGGCCAAGATGGGCATAACTTCAACTAAGGCAACACCAATGAACATATTAGTTCTAAGTGTTCCTGATAATTCTGGTTGGCGTGCCATACCTTCAAGCATCTTGGAAATAATTAAACCGTCACCAATTCCGGCACCAATAGCGGCACCACACATTGCGATTCCAGCAGCAATAGCTCCCATAATATAATCCTCCTATTTTCTTATTCCTCAATTGATAATTTTTGAGAAACATATACAGATGATAATGTTACAAATACATAGGCTTGAATACAGCCAATAAACACTGAGAATCCTTGCCATGCTAACTCAAGTGGGGCAGCGACTGGAATCAGCCACAATCCATTTGAAAATGCTAAATTAGCAATTATCCCGGCCAACAATTCACCAGCAAAGATATTCCCATAAACACGAATTCCAAGTGTTAAGAAGTTCGTAAGCTCCTCAAGCAGGTTGATCGGTAGGAACAAGAAGACAGGTTGTAAGAATCCCTTAAAGTGTCCCTTATAACCTAGTTTCTCAACACCACAATACATAGCAAATGTCAGAGACATTAATGAGAACGTCAAAGCGACGATTGGATCGGCCGTAGGACTCTTGACATAGACAATATTACCTACCTGAATATGCAAGAACAAACCAAGTAAGTTAGCTATTAAGATGAAATAGAATAGCGTAAATGCCCATAGTCCATAATTCTTAGGCGCATCATTACCAATCGTTGACTTTATAATTCCATTTGTAAAATCAATCATGTACTCCAATAAATTCTGTTTCCCCTTTGGTTTCAACTGCAGGTTTCTCGAGCAGACGAATATAAAAGCGAACAAAACAACAGCCACAATCACACCAGAAATCATATTGCTGACGTTGAAAGTAAGACCTAAAAATTGAAAAGTACGAGTTGGCTCCACAGATATCACCTCTTTTCGCAACTATTATCACTCGCAATAAAAAACGTGCCATAAAAAGTAGTTGAATAATTGCGATTCTATATTCAAACAAGTCAAAAGCTCACTTATTCAAATCTGATGAAATAATACCACCATTTCAGGCAAATTTCAAAGCTATAAAGCACCAAAAATTCTAATTTTATAGTCTTTATAACAATTACTTCACAATTGAAATTGGTAAAACTTAAACCCGGCCTTTACGTAAAGCAATCTAACAAAAAAGTGGGAGTTCACTAACTCTCACTTAAAATTATTATTTCTATTTTGTTCCAAACAAACGGTCACCAGCATCTCCCAACCCAGGAACGATGTAACCATGATCAAGATGATCGTCAAGTGCAGCGGCATAAATGTCAACTTCTGGTTCAGCTTTTTGAACCGCTTTAACTCCCTCAGGAGCGGCAACTAGACAAACAAACTTAATGTTCTTGGGATTAGCGCCGTGTTTCTTTAATGCATCGAGCGCCATGATTGCAGATCCACCCGTAGCAAGCATTGGATCAACAACGAAGATCTGCCTCTCACCAATATCACTTGGCAACTTTAAAAAGTATTCGTGGGGCTGAAAGGTTTTTTCATCACGATACATCCCGATATGACCAACTTTGGCTGTAGGAATTAGATCAAGTACCCCATCTACCATTCCAATTCCAGCCCTCAGAATTGGCACAACAGCAACTTTTTTACCAGCTAATTTCTTAGCGTGCGCAGTTCCTTCAGGTGTCTCAACTTCAACGTCTTTAAGTGGCATATCACGAGCAACTTCAAAAACCATCAAACTAGCAATTTCATTAACGACTTCTCTAAACTCACGTGTCCCACAATTCTTATCTCTAATAATGCTTAATTTATGTTGGATCAACGGATGATCCATTACGTGAAACTCGCCCATAACGCACTCTCCTCTTCGTATTATATTTATACCTATTATAACACAAGGAATACCAAAAAATTTCTAGCTCCTTATCGTGTAATTGGGTTTTCTTTACACAATTTGGATACGTCACTCTTGATTTGAGCCAAAACATCGGGTTGATCGTAATTGTCAATGGCTTTAATAATTAAATCAGCAACTTTCTTTGAATCATTCTCATCAAACCCTCTTGAAGTGATCGCGGGAGTCCCAATTCGTAGTCCACTAGTTAAAGTTGGTTTCAACTTTTCATTTGGAATTGCTTCCTTGTTAGTGGTAATCATTAATGAATCCAACATGTCTTGAGCTTGTTTACCATTTAAACCGGTATCGGTCAGATCAACGGTCATTAAATGATTATCAGTTCCACCAGAAACTACTCGTAAATGTTCGGAATTATTGAACTCGTCAGCCATGGCATTCGCATTTTTAAGAATTTGCTTGGAATAAGTAACAAAATCGGGCTGTAAATCTTCATGAAAGGCAACCGCCTTAGCAGCAATTACTTGTTCTAAAGGACCACCTTGGGTCCCAGGAAAAACGGCTGATTTAATCTTTTTGGCGTACTTATTTTGGCTTAAAATCATTCCACCACGAGGACCACGCAAGGTTTTATGAGTCGTAGTTGTCACTACATCGGCAATTCCTACTGGACTAGGATGTAATCCGGTTGCAACCAGACCAGCAATGTGAGCCATATCTACCATTAAGTAGGCTCCCACACTATCAGCAATCTCTCTAAATTTCTGCCAATCAATGATTCGACTATAGGCAGATGCACCAGCTACGATAATTTGCGGTTTTACTTCCTCTGCAATTGTTTGAATATGATCGTAATCAAGTTGCTCAGTCTCTGGATTAACGCCATAAGTGAACGACTGATAAATCTTACCAGAAAAGTTGACCTTAGCACCATGTGACAAGTGTCCACCGGCATTTAGGTCCATTCCAAGGATCTTATCTCCCGGCTTTAAGAAAGCGGCATATGAAGCCTGATTAGCTTGAGAGCCGGAATGAGGTTGCACGTTTACATACTCAGCACCAAATAACTTTTTTGCTCGTTCAATGGCCAACGTCTCCACTTTATCAACATACTCACAGCCACCGTAATAACGATGACCAGGATAACCTTCCGCATATTTATTGGTTAAAACGGAGCCCTGGGCGGCTCGGACACCCTTTGAGGCAATGTTCTCGGATGCAATCAACTCAATTGTGTCCTCTTGACGCTTTTTTTCACCGTGAATGGCATCCCAAAGTTCAGGATCCATCTTTTCATACTCTTTGTCTGACATGATATCTACCTCATTTCACTATTTGAATTAAGTATACTATTCAAAGTGCTTTTGTCCTGCGGATTTGTTTAAGCGGTTCATGTAAGCCTCCCCTAATTCAATTGGGGTAAATCCCTGTGTCAAAATATTGTCAACGCCATCTTCTAAATCAAATTGACGAAGTCCGGCAAATAGTAAGTGACTGGCCGTATTAATATCACTTCCAAGACTGTAAATTTCTGCATTGTTTGGCCAGTCAACTGCATCAATTACATCGTCAGTTGCCATAACTCCCACAGTCCCATCTTGTTTTTTAATCCAATCAGCCGCTCGCTTCCAGTCATCTTTATGGTCAACAATTTGAACCTGAGCATCTGGGGCATAATGACGGTACTTCATTCCAGGAGCCTTTGGAACCTGATCCGCACTAACATGATGAACGGCATCGTCAACTGGGCCTACGACTTTTTCAATCTGGTCAACGGTAACTGCACCAGGACGCAAGATTGCTGGCTTCCCCGTTGACATATCAATAACTGTCGATTCAACCCCAAAGTCAGTAGCACCGTCGTCTAAAATCCCCGCAATTTTACCATTTAAATCATGATAAACGTGCTTTGCAAGGGTAGGACTGGGTTTGCCAGACGTATTTGCTGATGGACCTACTAACGGAACACCAGCGCTCCTAATCAAATTTAGCGTTGACTGCTTATTAGGATTTCGAAAAGCAGCGGTATCAAGTCCACCAGTAACTTCTTTAGCAAGTGCACCCTTTTTTAACTTTAAGATGATTGTCAATGGACCAGGCCAAAACGTTTTCATTAATTTTTTGACGTCTTCGTCTAACGGTTGAGCATACTTTTCAACCGTCTCAACATCAGCAACATGAACGATTAATGGGTTATCACTTGGACGCCCCTTAGCCTTATAAACCTTTTTAACTGCTGAGACATTAGTAGCATCAGCTCCCAGTCCGTAAACTGTTTCGGTTGGAAAAGAAACGAGGTTCCCCTTCTTAAGTTCTTCTGCGGCCGCATCAATCTGATCCGGCGTAAATATCTTTGTATCCATTTTCAAAATTCTCCTTTATTTCATTTTAATCATTCGATCACGCATTGCCATGTCCTTTCGGAGACTAACCGATCGCCCTTTATTATTATTCATCAAAATCTTTTGAACCGGATCTCCCTGTCTAAAACCAATCTCTAAATAAAGAGAGCCATCCCTCTCTAAATGAGCATCAACATCACGCGAAATTCTCTGATAGATTGAAAGTCCATCATTATCAGCAAATAAAGCCTGACGTGGTTCATATTTTAAGACACTTTCATCCATATACTTAATCTCATTTTGACCCACATATGGTGGATTAGAGACAATCAGGTCAAATTTTTGTTCACTAAAAGCGCCAAATAGGTCACTCTGAACAAAATTAATTTCGGTGTGATTTGACGTTGCATTTTTTTGAGCAATTTTTAATGCATTAAGTGAAATATCAGAACCAGTTACTTTCCAACTTGGGCGTTGCTTTTTTAATGAAACCGCAATGGCGCCACTACCAGTTCCAACATCCAATACGTTAATAGGATGATCATCGTAATCATTTAAGATCCACTCCACTAATTCTTCCGTTTCAGGCCTTGGAATCAAAACACTGGGATTAACTTGAAACGTGTATCCATAAAAATTGGCAGTTCCAATTACATATTGCAGTGGCTCATGATTTAGAACCCGTTCTATCATTTCAATAAATTTAGCTTCCTGATCACCAGACAAATTAAACCGATAATTCATCAGCAAATCCGTCAAATTCCATCCCATCAAAGACCTCATCACCTGGCGTCCTTGATCAGGATCCAAATTTTCTTGCTCCAGACGCAAAGAAGCCCATTTAAGGGCTTCAAAAACAGTTGCATTATTTCTAAGCTTCTGAGTCATTCAATTTCTCCAACTTTTTAGCTTGATCAGAAACAATTAATGCATCAATGATGTCATCTAAGTCACCATCCATGATTTTGTCTAACTTGTTCAAGGTTAATCCAATTCGATGGTCAGTAACTCGATTTTGAGGATAGTTATAAGTCCGGATTCGTTCAGAACGGTCACCCGTTCCAATGGCATCTTTCCGTTTCTCATCGTACTCATTCTGTTCTTTTTGTTTGTAGTAGTCATAGACACGCGCTTTTAAAACCCGCATTGCCTTAGCACGGTTCTGTTGTTGAGAACGTTCATCTTGCATTGCAACCACAATCCCAGTTGGGAGGTGGGTCATTCGGACGGCTGATGAAGTTTTGTTAATATGTTGACCACCAGCACCAGAGGAGCGATAGACATCCGTTCGAATATCGCCTGGATCAATGTCAATGTCCACATCTTCTTCCTCAGGCATTACACCAACGGTAGCTGTGGAAGTGTGAACTCGTCCAGCCGATTCTGTCGAAGGAATTCGTTGTACTCGATGAGCACCATTTTCGTACTTTAACTTGGAATAGACTTTATCACCAGTGATCATTAAAACAATCTCTTTAAAACCACCAACTTCAGTATCAGTTTCATCGATCACTTCAATTTTCCATCCCTGACGTTCGGCATACTTGGTGTACATGTTATATAAGTCAGCCGCAAACAAACTGGCTTCATCTCCACCAGCTGCTCCACGAATTTCCATGATAATATTTTTCTCGTCATTAGGATCCTTTGGAATCAACAACAACTTCATTTGATCTTCAAGTTGTGTTTTCTGATCCTTTAAATCACTAATCTCGGATTTGACCATGTCTTCCATTTCGCTATCAAGTTTTTCTCTTAACATGGTCTCATCATCATCTAATTGTTTACTAATCTTTTTATACTTATTGTAAGTTTCAACCGTTTCTCTGAGACTGCCCTCTTCTTTTGAGAGTTTCATGAATTTTTGGGTGTCAGCAATCACTTCTGGATCACTGATTAGTTCGTTTAATTCATCATATCTGTCAGAAACGGATTGTAATTTATCAAAAATTTTATCCATATCGGCTTCAGCCATTCTTATTACTCCTTATTCTTTTGTGCTTCAATCGGAGGATTGAAATAATGATAACGACAAACAGGATAATATGACTCGTTACCACCCATAAAGATCTGCTCGCCCTCGTAAACGGGCTTTCCATCATGGACTCTTAAGTTCATAATTGCTTTCTTTTCACAAAACCAACAAATCGTTTTCATTTCTTCAAT
Organism: Fructilactobacillus sp. X3R2C1; assembly: GCF_059901235.1. NCBI lineage: Bacteria > Bacillati > Bacillota > Bacilli > Lactobacillales > Lactobacillaceae > Fructilactobacillus > Fructilactobacillus sp. X3R2C1. The sequence goes on along the minus strand of NZ_JBWXVA010000005.1, from coordinate 68,798 downwards.
CTTATCCGCATACAATAGTAAATACTTCGATCCCTCAAACAATTTATTTTGAAAATCATTTTTAAGTCCAAATGCCATGACCGGAATATGTAATTGATCAACCACTTCGGTTAATTCGAAGATGTGATGCTTATTTAAAAACTGGGCTTCATCAACTAACACACAACTAATGGGTTCATCGCGCTTTTCAATTTCATCTTTTACCATTTTAAATGCGTTTGAATCGGAATTAATTGAAAGGGCCTTGCGAGTCAACCCAATCCGAGAAGCGATGGTCCCCTTCTTTTCCCTGGTATCAACGCCACTTGTCATCAAAATAACTGATTTACCCTGTTCCTCATAGTTATGAGCGACTTTGATAATTTCGATTGATTTTCCGCTATTCATTGCTCCGTAACGAAAGAATAGTTGTGCCAAGTTATCACCTTTTCTCTATTTTCACTAACTTTTTCATTATATCGAATTTACCACTTTTTCGCATCCAAATTCAAAATTTGTTCTACCATTTGAATAATTGCTTTTTCTTAAATTAGTTACTATTCTTACTTATAAGCGTAATTTTATGATAGAATTATTTTAATTGTGCAAAACTAATCATTTCTAAGGGAGAACTCATTATGTCATTTCAGAGTAGAATTGCCACCATGGCTGGTAAGTCATCTTACTGGTTCCTGCATAATTTTTTGCACCGTGGTAGCTCATTACCAGGAAAAATAACCACAGCGATTGATCCCAACATTTTAAAGACGCTGGGTAAAAATTACGATGTGATTATTGTGTCAGGAACGAACGGTAAAACTTTGACTACCGCACTGATCGTTCAAGTCTTAAAGGAAGAATATGATCAAATTCTGACTAATCCAACTGGATCTAACATGACTCAGGGAATTGTCTCAACCTTTTTACAAGCAAAGCATCCCAAATATGGTGAAAATCCAATTGCAGTCTTAGAAGTTGACGAAGCCAACGTAAAACCGGTTGTTCAAGCTATCAAACCAAAGATGTTTGTTTTGACCAATATTTTCCGTGACCAACTGGATCGTTATGGTGAGATTTACACTACCTACCAAAAAATCTTAAATGGGATCTTACTAGCTCCAGATGCCTTAGTGGTTGCAAACGGTGATTCCGCCATTTTTAACTCTAAAAAAATGCCAAATCAACAAGTGTTCTATGGCTTTCAAGATCAACCAGCTGATAAAGACATCAAGGCAGCCCCTAACACGGATGGGGTCCTTTGTCCCGTTTGTTCGCACATTATGCACTACCATTACATCACTTACGGAAATTTAGGTGATTACTTCTGTCCTAACTGTGGTTTCCATCGTCCAAAACTAGATTACAAAGTCACTAAAGTGGTGGACGAAACCCCAACTAGTTCAACCTTTGACATTGATGGAAATCAGTATTCGATTGACGTCGGTGGGACGTACAATATTTACAATGCCCTAGCTGCTTATGCGGCCGGTCGACAAATGGGAGTTCGTCCTGATCAAATTAAACACGCTTTTGAAACCAACAAGCGACTCTTTGGAAGACAGGAAGAAATCAAAGTTGGTGACAAGGAAGTAACCATTGTGCTAGTTAAAAATCCAGTTGGACTTAACCAAGTCATTGATATGATTTCTCATGAAAGGGAACCATTTTCGTTTGTCTTTCTTGAAAATGCTAACTATGCTGACGGCATTGACACGAGTTGGATCTGGGATGGCGACTTCGAACGTCTGCCAAAAATGAACATTAAAAAATTCATTTCCGGTGGTGAACGATACAAAGACATTACCTTCCGCCTTAAGGTTGCCGGGGTTCATGACGACAATCACATCATTGAACCAAACATTGAGAAAGTCTTGGAACAAATTAAACAGCTGCCCACTAAAAAGGTTTACGTTCTGGCCACTTACACGGCTATGCTTCAATTCAGACATTTACTAGCACAAAAAGGATTCATTAAAGGAGGAATGGACTAATGACAAAAACCATTCGAGTGGCTCACTTATATGGTGACTTAATGAATACTTACGGTGATATCGGTAACATTTTGTCGTTACGATATTACGCTAAACAGATTGGCGTTGAAGTCACCTCTGACGTTGTTAGTTTAGAAGAAGGGTTCAACGCTGACGATTATGATTTCATGGTTTTCGGTGGTGGACAAGACTTTGAACAAACCATTGTTTCAAAAGACATTCAAACCAAGAAAGATGAAATTAAACGTTTCATTGAACAAGGCAAGCCTGTTATTGCAATTTGTGGTGGCTTCCAGTTACTTGGAAACTACTACGTTGCAGCTAATGGCGAAAAGCTTCCTGGCATTGGTGCCCTTGACCACTACACGGATGCAATGAAAGACAATCGTTTCATTGGAAACATTGAAATTCAAAACGAACAAACCAAGGAAAAATACCATGGTTTTGAAAACCACGCTGGAGTGACCTACTTAGGACCAAGTGAACGAGCACTGGGAAAAGTCATTAAGGGACATGGGAACAACGGAAAAGATGGAACTGAGGGTGCCATTTACAAAAATACCGTCTGTACCTACTTTCATGGCCCTATTTTAGCCCGAAACGGTAACTTGGCTAAGCGTATGATGTTTAATGCCCTTGAAAAGAAGTATCCCGATACTGATTTTTCGGGTGATACGAAAAAAGTAAAAGTTGAATCATTCTAAAATTAAAGCACTACCGATTAATTGGTAGTGCTTCTTTTTTTACATAAAATGAATAAACGGTCGACCGCCTGCTAGAAGCAATCCAAGAATCGCCACCACTATAATTGCAATCACGGTCATCCACAAAAACCATCCTGAAAGTTTCTGTTGTGATTTAAAGGCAAACGCCATCTCAATCAGACCAATCAATAGTAACGCGCAAACAACCTTGATAATCGTCAAGACTGGATCACGTCCCCATGCAAATGGGATCAGAAAAATTCCCGAAATAATTAAAATCACATAACAGAGTCTGGCAATCATCGTCATAACTTTAAAATGCCAGTTCGAAAAAAGAGCGATACAAACCACAATAAAAAGAACCAACCACGTTAATAAATGAATCCAAATTAGCATAATAACACTTCCCCATTTAGATTAACTCCATTATACACAATCCATAAGGACTTTTAGTCATAATTCGTTAACACCCTTCTTTGGTTATGGCATAATTACTGAAAAGAAGGAGTGGTGGATGACATGAAAAATAATCAGTTCGCACAAGTACTAGTTGACCTTAACACCGCTAAACGGGAGTTAGCCCAAGTTGGCTTTAATCCAACCGAAATCGAAAATTCTAAAACCGTTTCAGAAGCATTTTTGAAATTACTCAGTAAAACGCTTATTAACGTAAATAATGAAAGTGGTCAAATGGAGCAATTGAATAATCGACTAGCGACTCCAGATAAACGACTTGGCGATTATTTGCAAAATAATGGTGAAGTTAACCAACAGGTTTTCTACCTAGTGGCCCTCCAACTGCTTGAATTTCAAGCAGACGTCGACTTTCAGGTTGATGAACCACTAAAAGCGATGAAAGAAATTCATTTGAAGTACTTTAATAAACCTGGTCAGTGGGACATAGACGACTTACTTCAAGCTTGGTACCTTCTACTAACCACCCATAACAAGACTGTTCAAACCTATCTTGATCACTTAGCAAACCAGGGATTCTTTAAGGGATTTCCAAAAGATAAGCCCCTCTTCTTTAATGGCAAAGCGCAGGCTATTTTTGAACCAGAAGACCTCATTTATGAGACAGTCTACGTTGAAACCGACACTGATTCTGATAAGGACGGAAAAGCTGATCTAATCAAAGCTGAGATCACCCGTCCCAAAACTAGCTTCAAGCTAGGAACTCTTTATACGGCTAGTCCGTACGACCAAGGGACAAACGATGCGTTTGGAGACCAAATCACTCATGATGTAAACAAACCAATTATTCGAAAAGAACCAGATGATACCATTTATTCTGACATTATGTATGAAGAACAACCCCAAAAATTTAGTACTAGAACACCAAAGGGTTTTTCCGATGAAGCCATTGAGGGACACGTTGCAAAGCCGGGTTATACCTTAAATGACTACTTCTTAATGCGGGGATATGCAGTGGTTTATTCAGCTGGTATTGGAACCAAAGATTCTGACGGAATTCAGACGTGCGGTTCCCCCGAACAAACGGATTCAACAGTTGCAGTAATTGAATGGCTTAATCATAAACGACGGGCATTCACCAACCGAACGGACAACATCGAGATCAAAGCTGACTGGTCCAATGGTAACGTAGCAATGACCGGACGATCATACCTAGGAACCCTTGCCAATGCTGCAGCAACTACTGGAGTGAACGGCCTTAAAACCATTATTTCAGAAGCCGCCATCTCTTCTTGGTACGACTATTATCGTGAAAATGGTCTGGTAATGGCTCCGGGTGGATTTCAGGGAGAAGACGCTGACGTTTTAGCGGCCGAGACATTCAGTAGAAGTCTCAATCCTGGTGATAATTTCCAGATCCGGCCCTTCTTTGATCGCTACTTATCAATTATGCAAAAACAGATGGACCGTACTACCGGGAATTACAACGAATTTTGGGACAAAAGAAACTACCGAAACAACGTTAAAAACATTAAAGCCGATGTCTTAATCGTGCAAGGCCTGAACGATTGGAACGTTAAACCAGTCAACGCAGCCAAACTATGGCAGGGAATCAAGTCTCTTCCAATTAATCAAAAGATTATCCTTCACCAGGGTCAACACATTTACATCAACGCCTTTCGTTCGTTTGATTTCAACGACATCGTCAACATGTGGATTTCACATGAGTTATATGGGATTGAGAATAACGTAATGAACCAAATCCCAAATATGATTGTGCAAGACAACGTCAAGCCGGAAACGTGGAACAAAAAGAATAACTGGCTTGATAATCATAGTAAAAAATACTATTTAAATGATGAAAAACTAAGCAAAACTTCAAACAAAGGCCAACTTAAATACCAAGACCAGTTGGATCCATCGCGATTTAAGGAATACTGTTCTCATCCAACGTGGTGGGAAAAAGACTTACTTGATTCAAACAGTTCATTAAAAGGACACCGTTTGATCTTTAAGACCTTACCTCTTAGTGAAGAGCAAATCATTTCGGGATTTGGTACTCTTCACCTGCGTATTGCCACGTCTAAGAACGTCGGAATCCTGTCAGCTCAATTGGTTGATTACGGGGATGCTAAAAGATTGAATGTTACCCCAACCATTCTTGAACCAAAGGGACTTTTGCTAGGACCGAAATGGTACACAGATGATCTACGTGAATTTACTTTAAATAAGCATTTAACACCAAATAAAATGATTTCGTTTGGACATATAAACCTTCAGAATCGCCATTCCGCTTATCAAAATGATCAATTGGTCCCAAACCAATTTTATGATGTTGACTTGACTTTACAACCAACTTTCTATCACCTTCCAGCTGGCAGAAAGCTTGGACTAGTACTATACGGAACGGACTTCCAGATGACTCAGCGTGGCAATCAAGAGATTGATTACACCATTGATCTAGAAAACAGTTACCTTAAAATTCCTCATAAATAAGAAAAACACGTTTGCCCTTCAAAAGTAGCAAACGTGTTTTTTATCTAATTAAATAATTCGTAAAGATAGGTGTTAATTAAGTCATTTCGATCTTCCATGAAATGCTCACTTAAATGGGGGTGCACCCGGTTAGCCAAAAAAACAAAACCACTCTTTTGGTCCCGATTGAGTACGATTACCACCCCTGTATAACCAGACTGCCAAATATATGGATGACCTTCGTAATCATCTAATGCCCAGCCAAATGACCGGGTACCATCTTCCATCGGTGTCTGATCGGTATACAATTCATTAAACGTCTCATTGTTAAAGATACTACTACGACTATTAACCTGAAGCATCCATTGGGCAAAACGAGACAAGTCATTCAGGGTACTAAACATCCCAGCTGAACCACAATCATCACCCAAGATTTGCGCCTTCGGGTCATGAACTTTACCCTGCAAATTAGTATGGGTTTCTTCATTGTATGTGGTTGGGACAGAACGTTGCGCTTCAGGATGAAAAGTCGTGTCATTTAAACCAAGTGGTTTTAGAACCATTTGTGTGATCAGTGGTTGAATGGGAATCCCCATTACCAACCCAGCAATCCATCCTAAGAAAATATAGTTAACGTCTTCGTATTTCATTTGCTTGTTAAAATCATCACCTACATGAAGGCCTAAGAGTGCCTCACGAAGTTGATTGATATTCATCTGATTTCGATTGGGAATGTACCCTTCAATTCCAGAAGTATGGGTCAACAAATGACGAATTGTAACCTCCGGATACTTCCATTCTGGTAAATAGTCAGAAACAGAATCATCTAGGTGAATCCGTCCATCTTGAAGTAATCGCATGATAACTGGCAGGGTCCCGACTACTTTGGTCAAAGAAGCAATGTCGTAAATGTCGTTTGGTCCAGCGACTTCTTTCGTTGGCTCCACTTGCTTCAATCCCATTTCATCACTTTCAACGTTCATCCCGGTGATAAACGAAAAAGCCGCTCCCGGAATACTCTGATTTTCAATCATTTGTTTAATCTTAGCTTTTGTTCTTGAAAAATCCATTTTTGTATTCTCCTCATGAAGTCCACTATACTAGTCTTTTCATAGATCAAGATTTGAAATACTTTAAGATTAAATTTACTTAAAAAGCATCTAAGTAGGACGTTTAGTTTATAATAACTATTATACTAATTATGAACTCCCAAAAACCACAATGATTTGTAAATAAACTAAAATAATACTAAAGTCATTAGATAATAGTATATGATTGCATTTATTTATAAAAAATTTTCCACACTTAAAATTAGTTCGGTTATAACTAATTAAGACTCTTGTTGTACAAAGTAATTAAATTTAATGTATTCAATTAAATTCAAAAAAGTGGTTCACTATATTCATAAAGAAACGAGCTCTTTCCTAATCATCATAAAATACTTCTTTCAAATAACTCTTTTATTTTAGTTGGTACATTTGTAAATGGATCCGAATATGTTGAATCTTTAACTTGATTTTCCATAGCTTCCCAACGTTCACATGCATTTACAAAGTCATCACTATAAATGTCATTAAAATCATCTGCTTTAGACTTTTCATAGTTACTGACATTTAAATATTTACCCATTTGACAAAAAAGCCACTTACGATTCATCCAATTATCATGATTAGTAATATTAAATTCTTTAAAATGAAGTAATAGCCATAATTCAAAACAATTATTGGAAAATATAATCTTTATATTATGAAGTTTTGCAAGCTTAAAATCTCCACAAACTTCTTCGTCTGTTTTGTCATCTTTATCAAAACATACGTATACTTCTGAAATATCCTTTCTTTTAGTTTTCGAAAAAGAATTCAACTTTCCTATGGCATAATCAATTATTTCTTTACCACTTTTACCATCAGCATCACACGGAATAACACTAATATTTGAACCGTTAAATCTTCTACAAAGCATTTTAAAATAATGAACTTCAGTTATTCCTTCACAATAAATGTATTTTTTGTTTCTGGTTTTTTTGTTTTTAGACTTTCTACTCATTAGGAGCATCCCCCAATGAATCTTTTTTATCACTTAAGTCTTGTAATAAGTCATCAAAACTGTCTATGTCTATTATTGGAACAGACCCAAATTGACCTTCTACGTAACGTTTTAAATATGAAACATCAGATCTTTTATTTGAATCTGCAAAATCAAAAACTGAATATAATTCACTTGACCCAAAATAACTCTTTTCTGATAAATAAATTTGATCTACTCTTAAATTAGCATCAAGTAGTTTTAACATATGTGTAGTAAATATAAATTGGTTTTTATTTCTTTTTGAATTAAATAACTTGACCAAGGCAAGAGCTAGTTTTTCATGCAATCCTTCCTCAAACTCATCAAATATTATAGTTTTGTTATTATCATTTAATTGAGCAGTGATAATAGCAAGAGCAATCATAATAACTCTTTGTGTCCCTATTGATTCATCACTAAAGTTTAATTCTTTTTTACCTACAAATTTTCCGTCTAAATCATAACATTTATGAATTGTATAAATTTCTTTATTAGTTATAGAATTAACTTTATTATTCGTTATATTAGAATTCAATGTTTCTAAAATATTTTTGATTTTTTCAGGAATTTCCATTTGAGACTCACGATACCCAATTTTATCAATGTTAATATCAGCAGCTCTAAAGAAATTTCTTAATTCTTTTTGTACTATTTTATCGCTAATATACTCATTATCAAATATATCTAAATTAATTCTTATTTCGGGTCCAAAAATTATTAAATCATTTCTAAACCACTTAAAAACATCAACTGCATAATCTGAATTAATATCCTGCAAAACGAATAAAATCAGTGAGTTTTTTCTAAATTTATTAGCCAAAAAATCACTTTTATATTCTTTAATTAAACTAACTACTTTTCCATCTTTTTTTTCAAAAATTAATTTTGGATCCGAAAGATGTTTTTTACCTACTTTAGACACAAGTAATTTTTCATCTACGATTTCACTTTGATTATACGAAAAACTATAATCATATAATCTCCTATTTTTAATGAATTTAATACCAAAATAGGTGTTTTTTTCTCTACTATTTTTATTAAATTTGAATGGTGTGTAAGTTAATGGAGTTGTTATATCCTTGGTTGGATTTAAAACCAAAAAACGCATTGTGTTCATTGCTAACAAAATAGAACTTTTACCTGATCCATTTGCACCAAATATTGCTGCATCTTTTATTAAACTCATTTTATCATTAATTTTAAAGGTATTTTCTTCTTTTCTTTTTCTGAGTCGATCACCCGTTTCCATCGACAAATCAGCACAGTCCATGTATGACCTAAAGTTTTTGACAGAAAAATCTACTAGCATAGTGTCATCCCCCAATTTCCTTTAATAACATTTAAATGTTATTAAATGTTATTATATGAATAATAATATCATATATTACATATTTAAAAACGACTTTTCGTCGTTAACTAATAAAAGATTTCATTATAAAAAACACATCATTCTCATACTAAAATCATCAATGCAATGAGCAAAAAAGATAGTTAATAATTATATGAACTTTTGCTTAGAAATCATTTTGAAAATAAGAACAATTTTGTTTTCCTTGGTCGCATGAATAATTTTATTTCTAATTCATGTATTAATAAATCTATGAAATACTATGCAAAAAAATTAGGCATTAAACAAGTATCTTTTCATGAACTATGACATACACATGCAAGTTACCTTTTAAGCCAAAATGTTTCAATTCAATATGTATCCAAACGACTTGGCCATAAAAACATTGGAATTACCCAAGACGTTTACGCACATCTCCTCAAAACTAAGGAGAACGATGAAGCAGAAAAAACACAAAATTACTCGATAAAATCAACTAAATAGACCAAATGGAGACCAATGCAAAATAAAAAGCCTCTAAACCAGTGTTTAGAAGCTTATATCAATTACCCGTATGAGACTTGAACTCATAGCTCCGCCTTGAGAGGGCGACGTCTTAAACCAGTTTGACCAACGGGCAATAAACTGAACAATTACATAGTTTACCCAATTTAAACCGGTCTGTCAACAAAGTAATGCAAAATTTTCTGTTGACAACTGTCCATAAAGAATTGTAGTATATTAATTGTTCAAATATTGAGTATTCGCCAAATTGGTAAGGCAGCGGACTCTGAATCCGCAATTTACTGGTTCGAGCCCAGTATACTCAACTATAATACTAAAAGAATCATTTCAATAACTATTGAAATGGTTCTTTTTTATTGAATTGATTCTAATTCCTGATTTCTTGAACTTTACCCAAAACCATTCTAGCAATTGGTCCAACGATCAGAAGTTGTAATGGTAGCGCCAAAATCAAGTTTCTAATCCATGTCATCCCAAACGTTGCTAGATTAAGACTAGAAAATCCGCCTTCAACTACAATTCCGAAAATTGACATGCAAGTTACCATTCCTAAAACCATCAAAATTGAAATTCCTAAAGAAATCAAAAGTGGCTTCTCTTCCATCTTTTCATTAAAGATAAATTTGAAAAAGATCCCCTTTGCAAGTGGTCCCACAAAAAGTAAATCACAAACAGCCGCAATAACTAACGCAAATGGATAACCCACTAACACACTTTTAACAAAAGTGGAATCAACCCCACTCCCGAGTGCAATGTTATAGGCTTCCATCACGATCACCATCATACCTGCCATTAATCCAGTAAACAATAATTCTTCCTTAAAATCCTTTGGCATACTTAACCTCCTAATTTTTCAGCAATGATTAATCTACCATAAAGAATTTTTTCATGTAAGTTTTTATTACAATAAAAACTTAATTAATAAAAATAAGGACCAAGCATTTTAATGCTCGATCTTTATAATTAATCACTTTTTCTGATAGAAGTAATACAAAATTCCACACACAATCAAAACCGCATAAGTAATACTAAGAGGTAAGACCTTAATGACAATCACTACCGTCGCAATCGAAATTGCGATTGCAATCCAGAAAATTACCTTACCAATGTCAGCTTCAGTGAAATGATGAGGTTCATGATTTTGATTTTGTTGCTGGTAATTAGAATAATTATAATTAGTGTTTTGCTGATAAGAATCATTGTTAGCGTTAGACTCATTAGAATGTGATTCATAACTAGACTGACTTGATCCTGCATATGATCCAGAACTATAATTATTTTCTTTAATAATTTCATACGCACTGGTAATTTCTTTGAACTTGGAGGCAGCATCAGGAGAATGATTAACATCAGGATGATACTTCTTAGCCAATTTGCGATAAGCTCGGTCAACTTCTTGTTTGTCTGCTGTTGTGGGTAATCCTAATATTGCATAATAATAGTCTAAGTTTCCATATGCCATCATAATCCCCCTCTTAAATGTATTACACTAATTCTACCAAACATTGAACAATTCGGTTAATCAGTGTTTAATAAAACGTCTTTGGGGTTAGGGTCATTACTTTGCATATTTTTGAATTGATTGAGCCAAAATTTCTGTGGCACCAGTTCCCGCTTTATTATCGTAATATTTTTGAAACCGGCCATCATTTAAATAAATTTTAGACAGTCCTTGATGAGCTTCTATAGAATAATTTGGCCATGTATATTGCAAACACTTTTTGTGTAATTTGTAAATTTTTCTTCCATTATAATCAGTATTTTTTATAATCAGTATTTTTATTCCTTAATGATTGTTTTAATAAACCAATCATTCGACTTTCCATTTCTTGTATATTTTGAAAATCAACGGCAAATAAGTTTAAATGCTTTTGATTAATCGGGTAAGGTGCCGGCCCAGTTCAGATAAAATCTTTCTTGAATCAGTACTGCATTGTGAAAACTAAAGGCTGGATCACTCATAATTTTTTTAATTTCTTTTAAGTCAAAACCAAAACTTTTGTAAAATAAAATCACCTGTAATTTCAAAATATCGTTAGAATTATAATTTCGATAACCAGAATCAATATCTCTTCTGAGAACCAATAAATATATTCAATCATAGTATTGAAGGGAACGAGCTATAACGCCCGCCATAGCGGCTCATTCTTTTATTTTAAGCATGCATGATACCTCTCTATAAATCATTGTTAACCGTTACGTAACGTCGTGGTCAAGCCGTTTAGTCACATTTTATAAGTAGCACAGTTATATTACACCAATGTTACTGAAACATTACTAGTTTAACAAACCATTTCCTGAATGTTTCGCACTATATCATTATAGTTACGCTTGAGTTTAACTCTTTTTTTCACATAGTTTTGATGTTATTGTTTATATATTCCAAAGGAGGAAATTAAATATATGAATAATGATAAATTACACTATAAAATGTACAAAGCTGGTAAGAGATGGATGTTTGCTGCCCTTGCAACTACGATGGTTGCCGGTGGCCTTCTAACTACCAGCAGCGTTGTTAACGCTGACGCCTTAGGAAATAACGCACAAGCTACTCAAAGTGCCAAGAAAGATAACGGCACTATTAAAAATGACTCATCTAAGAGCGCAGCCAAAGTTAACACTAACGTTGATAATCAAACAAACGATGCTAATGCAACTAAAGATGCCACTACTCAAACTAATGTTGCTTCAAACAATGATGTAAACAACACCACTAATGATGCAACAAAAGCTACAACTACTAACGATCAATCAGCAACTACTGATAATAATCAAGTAGCTGAAAACAACCAAAACAATCAAAATGATGCTAACAATGATGCCGTTAAAAACGATAACCAAACATCAACTGTTACACCAAACAAGATTGAAAACAAGGTTGCAGAAGCTGTTACTCCTGCACAATCAGCTAAAACTGATGTTAACGTTAATAATTTAGACAACGCTGTTTCTGCTAAAGCAGATAACAAGCAAAACAACAACGCTGACCAAAAGACTACTAACAATGATTCAGTTAAAGCCGAAGCTACTACACAAGCACAATCAGTAAATACTGAAAAAGCTGAAAATAATGTAACCCCAGCTACTAAATCTGAAACTACTCAACAATCACCTGCTAAGCAAGCACCAGTTTCAAACAATGATGCAAAACAAGCTGATGCTAAAACTACTACTCCCGCACAATCAGCTAAGACCGAAACTGTTAAGACTAACACTCAAAACAACAATGTTACTCCAGCAGCTCATTCTTACTCAAACGTTCAATTAAGTGCCGCTCGTGCAGCCGCAACTAACTTTAGAGTTCAAAATGTCAGCTTTAGAGCTCAAAACACTAATGCCGATCAAGTAGTTAACATTGGTAGACAATATGTTGGAACTCCATACGTTTGGGGTGGCAGTACACCAGCTGGATTTGATTGCTCTGGATTCGTTCAATACGTATTTGGCAAGGCTGGATACAGTCTTCCAAGAACTACTTACAGTCAATACCCTGCTACACAACACATTTCACGTAGCCAGGCTCAAAAAGGTGACTTAGTATTCTTCTCTAACGGTGGAGATCTTTACCACGTTGGAATTTACTTAGGTAACGGTTTAATGCTTGATGCTCAAAACCGTGGTGTTATTTACAACGATTCACTAAGCTACTTCCCTGGTACCGTATTATTCGGACGTGTTAACGGATTTAACGGTGGAAGCGCAAGTACTTACACACCAAGCCAAAACACTAACAACAATTCATATACTCCAAGAGTTAATTACGTTCAACAAAACGTAAGCACTCCAGCTGCAAGACCTGCTAATAACAGAGCATACACTTACAACTTGAGAGCTAGTGTCCCTACTACTCAATTGAACACTGTTAATAAATCAGCTAGTGTTACACCAACTCCAACTGCTTCAAATGGCAAACAACAAACTACTAGTGTTGTATCACAAAATAACACTAAGACGGTTAACTTGAATGTTCAACCAACAAAGGCATCATCAAATACTAGTGCCAACACTAACGAAACTGTTAAAACTTCAAAGACGACTCCTAACGTTCAACAAAATGTTCAACAAACTCCAGCAGCACCTAAAGAACAAGTAAGTAACTTGTCAAATGACACTACTGCTAAGAAGAACACAGTTGATTTGAACGCTTCAAAGAAGTCAACTGACCAAAAGGCAGCTCTTAACAAGAAGACTTCCGCTAAGGTTGTTTCAAACAAAGAAGTTTCTGACAAGAATGCTTCAAACAAAGAAACTGCTGCTAAGGTAAACAATGATGATAAGACAACTTCACACATTGCTACTAAGGATAACGGTCAAGCTTCTGCAGTTAAAAACAATGACCAAAAGAATGGTCACATCTTGCCACAAACTGGTCAAGCAAGTACACTACTTATGAGTGCCATTGGTTCTATCATGGTTGCTCTTGCTGCAGTACTTGGCTTCAGACGTAAAGATACTGACAAATAATATCTAAACTAATAAATGGTCTTCCGATTATCGGAAGACCATTTTTATTTATAAAATTAGATTGCTATTGAAACAGCATTAGTGCTATTCTTTTTATATTGGAGGTATGACAATATGGACGCACACTCAAAAGAAAAAGAACTCAAAAAATTAATCAAGGATCAAGAAAAGTTTCAAAAAGAAAACTCAGATAAATTCAGTGCTGATTTATTATCTAATTACAACGAACGAATGGACGTTGTGAAAGAGTTAATTGAAAATGAAAATCAGACCAATAACTTACGTGATACTAAGGTTGCTAAGCCCGCTCGAGATGATAAACGTGGGATGGACAAAAACCGTCACGTTGATGATCAAATGAATGATCTTGAAAGAGCACAACAACGCTTAATTAAGAAGCTACGTACTCTTGAAGGAAAATGGGAATAACCCTCTTATTACAATCAAATCATTAACCATATAAAAAGAACGGATTCAACTGAATCCGTTCTTTTTGTCTATTTAGTTATTGTTTTCCTTTTTTAATTCTGCATCCAGTTTCTTGGTTAATTCTTCGTAGCCAGGTTTACCTAATAGTGCGTACATATTGTTCTTGTAAGCTTCAACTCCTGGTTGGTTGAATGGATTAATACCATTTAAGTAACCAGAAATAGCAACCGCAACTTCAAAGAAGTAAATCAAGTAACCGAGTGAATATTCTGATTGATCAGGAATATGAACGGTCATAACTGGAACCCCACCATCGGTATGAGCTAAAACAACCCCTTCATAGGCTTTGGTATTAACTTCGTTAACCGTGTCATCTTGAAGGTATTTAAGACCATCAAGGTTTGACTCTTCCTTTGGAATCGCAATATCGTCATCAGGCTTATCTAATTTAACAACCGTTTCAATCAGATCACGTAACCCCTCTTGAATGTATTGACCTAATGAATGAAGATCAGTTGTAAAGTTAGCTGATGATGGATAAATTCCCTTTTGGTCTTTTCCTTCTGACTCACCCATTAACTGCTTCCACCATTCTGAGAACATTCTCATGTTTGGTTCGTAGTTTTCGAGTAATTCAGTGGTGTAACCCTTTCTGTAAAGGATATTTCTCAACGCAGCGTAACGATAGGCATCGTTTTTATTAACATCTGGATTGGTGTATTCCTTAGAAGAATCAAGTGCACCCTTCATTAATTGACTAATGTCAGCACCAGTTGCAGCAATTGGTAATAAACCAACTGGGGTAAGAACTGAGTATCGTCCACCAACACCATCTGGAATTACGAAGGTTTCGTAGCCGTTAGCGTCGGCTTCTTGTTTCAAAGCACCACGATGAGCATCAGTAGTAGCATAGATTCGTTTGTTAGCTTCATCTTCACCATACTTTTTAACTAACTTTTCCTTGAAAATTCGGAAAGCAATTGCTGGCTCAGTGGTTGTTCCAGACTTAGAAATGATGTTAATTGAAAAGTCATCGTCACCAATGTAGTTCAACAAATCATGAATGTATGGAGCACTAAGTGAATTACCCGCAAAGACAACCTTTACACCACGACGCTTGTCGTCAGGTTCAGAGTTGTAAAACGTACCATTTAGAAAATCAACGGCCATCTTGGCACCTAAATATGAACCACCAATTCCAATTACAACTAAAACCTTTGAATCAGACTTGATTTTGTCAGCCGCTTTTTGAATTCTTGCGAACTCATCTTTGTCATAATTTTCTGGAAGATCTAACCAATCCCGGAAATCATTTCCAGCACCAGTGCCATCCCTTAACTCTTTATCCGCTGCAGTCACCATCGCTTGAATCTCAGGCAACTCATCCGGATGTACAAACTTGCTTAACTTAGAATCATCAAATTTCAAATAAGCCATTACACTATCCCCACTTTCTATAATATCGCTTACATTATACAACAAAAATTAATTACATAATGATGTTTTTGCTCTGTTAATTTTATTATATTAGTTCTTATTTAATCCGCACATTGATCCCCTTAAATGATCCCTCACGTTCATAATCAGGGTCAATCGGAAAATCATTTGGGTTAGAGTAGGTTTTTCCAAAATTAACGTTAACACCGTTTGCGGCAAATGCATCCGAGATTTCAGACCGAAACTTTTTCGAATTCATTTTATTGGTATCTGTGGTAAAGAAGACAGACGCATCCTTACTAGCAACTTGACTTACCGCACTAACGAGATCTTGTAAGTCACGCTTAATCTCAAACCGATTCTTTTTATCTCTAACAAAGACAGGCACGTTAACGGTGATTATGTTGAACTTCAAATCATGCTTTTGCGCATAGTCTAAATACCCAAAGACACTCATTTTTCTGACCTCTTGGGCACCGATCACGTATCCATTAGCATCAATTTCATTAATCAATTGAGATTTAGCACGATTACTATCGTCAACATTAACGGTCTTAACGCTACCACCACCAATCATGGCACTAGCAACTCCGGTTCCCTCATAAAATAAATTTAGACCAACTTTATCTTGTGATTGATCAAAAACGTCCTGTCTTACATCGCGATAAATGATGTCTAATCCTGTCGTTTTGGCGTTCTGTAAACTAATTGGATACGTTACTTCACCCTCCAAGACATTGGCCGAGCCTACTGGATCGGGACTAGCGTTTTCAACTGACTTGACTTCAGAACCATGTTCAAACTGCTGATACTCGTATAAATTCTGGTAACTCCCCAATTGATTAACAATGATTGGAATCAACTGATTTCGCAATTGGTAAATTCCAGCATTTTCCCAGGTAATCACGTCTTGACCATCGTAGCTGTCAATCGTAATTCCGGCCAAACCGTCTCCCTGTCCGTTAAACAGGCGATGAATATCAATGCCTTCATCTTGAAGTAAGATCCTTTTACTGAAGGCCTGACTAAACAAATGACCAAAGAAACGATCGTCGATAGATTGATTTTCCTTGCGATCCAAAATCCAACCAAATCCGCCGGCTTGTTTGCCAAAGTAAGCACTGGCAACGAAATGATCTCCCTTAATTAAAGCCACGACTTCGCCGTTGCTAAAATCCGCTTCGTTAACTAAATCTTTTTCACTAATTTGTGGATAACCGCCCTCAAACTTTTTGACGGCTTTACCGGTTATTTCAACTTTTTTCATATTATTTTATTCTCCTCTAAAAATCGCTTCCTATCTCATTGTACATGTAATCACGATTAATTAGTAGGATTGCAAAGTAGGTCATATGTTAAAATAATAAGCAAAGGAGATTCGATTATGTATAAATATTTAGTATTTTTTGACTTAGATAGGACCTTGTTTGATGAACATTCAAAGGTGAACGATGAAGTTGCAAACGCAATGGATGAAATCAGAAAACATGGTGGCCTTCCTGTAATCTCAACCGGAAGGAATCTTTTTGAAATCAGAGATACGTTAGAGAAAACCAAGATTGATTCCGTGGTAGCCGCAAACGGTGATTTTGGAATGTTAAGAAACCAAGAAGTCTTTTCTAATACAATCAACCCCAAAATCATTGATCGTTTGTACAACTTTGTTGAAAAACACGATAATACATTAGTTTTACTGAACCAAAAACGTGGTGCCATTACCAATCACGATGAATTGGCAGTTAAAGCCTTTGAACACGTCCACGCTCCACTTCCGACCATTGTCACAAAAAAGTATTGGCACGAAAATCCCATTAACATGATGGTGGTTACCAATACTGATCTGGATACTGACTACGTAGAAAACTTTGGAGATGTCCTAACCTTTTACCGTAATTCGCCCTATTCAATTGATGTGGTCGTTCATGACGTTTCTAAGGCTACTGGAATCAAGCAATTAATAAACAACACTGCTGGACTAACTGGAATCCCAACATACGCGTTTGGAGACGGTAATAACGACATCCCAATGTTAGACTACGTTGATCATCCGGTCGTAATGGGTAATGGACTTCCAAATGTCAAACCACATGGTGAATTCATTACCACCAAAAATACCGACCATGGAATTGTCAACGGACTGAAGCATTTTAACCTGATCTAAATTACTGTAAATTAGGCAGATATCATGGTATAGTAATAATGTGTCTGTCGGGGGCGTTATGGATTCGACGGGTATAGTTTGAGCCTGAATTGCATTCCGTACGACGATGCGTCAAATCGCTCAGTTTAATTATAACTGCAAAAAATAATAACAATTCTTACGCCGTAGCTGCCTAATAAGCGCTTGACGTAGATCTAGCTGATTTTTCCTATGGATCAGTCCTAGGTCCTACCTTTAATAGGATACGCTTACTGCTCCTATCTGAAGTAGTATGAAGAGATTAATCAGATTAGCTGTGCATGCTAGCATTGACTAATTGCGGATTGTACAGTGAACTTCAAATGATTAGCCTACGAATGTAGACGTTCAGGAGGCAATATGCTCGGACGCGGGTTCAAATCCCGCCGCCTCCATAATTAAAAGCGAACCAGTCATTAAATTGATTGGTTCGCTTTTTTGTGTTTTATAAGCTTAACGTGGAATTGTCACATCTTTTTCTAAATTTGAAGAATGTGGACCGGTTGCTTTTGAAACAACGTTTTCTGATATGTGAGCAGTTCCGTCCCCATTATCTTTAACGGTCCCCTCTAATCCAATATCACTAGTAGCGTTTTGAGTTATAAACCAATATCCCGTCTGATCTCCAGATAGTTTACCACCATAATTCCAATAACTAATTTTATTAGTAGTCGTATTTTGGAAATAAGGTGTTTCTTTCTCTAATATTTGTTTAGCAATTGGTTCTGTCAAAGTGCTTGTTTGCTTAACATCATTTTCAGCCTGATTATTGTTACTATTTGCTGGAGTTGCTCCTGTTTCTGCTTGAGAAGAATTAGGAGTTATTTGTGCTGAATTATGTTGATTGGAAGTTCGATTTGAAATTATTGATGAAGGATTCCGTCTAAACTCATTTTGTATTCTACTTATTAAAGCACCAGCATAATGGTTAAACAGAAAGAACCCAATCAATACAATCACAACCCCTGAAACTAATTTCATCAGAAAATTACGTCTTCGTTTTGATTTAACCTCTAAGTAATCTTCCCGCCAACTTGGATCATTTCTGCGTTCCTTATAAAACTGATACGTATGACTGGTACGTGTCCCACTGGTTAAATATTTTTTAGGCATTTGAATTCCTTTATCATCTTGTTTTAATATCTACTTACATATTTATATATTACACAAACAAAAAGAATTCTACAATATACCTATTTCAAATAATCGTTGTACAATGATGTAAATTATTTGTTTGAGAGATGAAATTATGAAAGCACTATTAATAATTGATATGCAAGAAGGTCTAAAAAAAATATATAAGATGGACTCAATTATAAACAATATAAACAAAAGAATAAACTACTACCGAAAACATAATTAACCAATCATTTTTATGCAACATATCAGTGAATCAATGCACATTAACAGTGAAGAATGGCAGCTTAATCACAATATTAATAACCTACCTCAGGACAGATACTTTAATAAGTATGTTCCTGATTCATTTTATGAAACTGGTTTAGAATCATTTTTAAACAGTCAATCAGTGGATACCATTGAAACATGTGGTGCACAAACTGAGTATTGTGTTGATACTACCATCAAAGTAGGATTTCATTTGGGATTTAAGATAACTGTTCCGGATAATTCATTTTCTACCTTTGATAACAATATTCTTACAGCAAAACAAATTAATCAGCAATATTCAAAAGTATGGAAAGATTCATTTATTATTAATAATTAAGAAATTAATAATGCAACAATCTTCCATCATCACACCAACCACCATACATCTCATTGACTCTCGTCTTCTTTACTAGCTTACGTAACCGATGTTTATATGATTGGGGTTTACTAAATTTCAAGCGTGATTGAACGCCATCAACGCGAACTCGTTGATACAAATCGGGAAACTGGTTAAAGTTATCCCATACTTTCGGATCACGTTTTAAAGCTCGTTTAACGGGCTGAATAATCTTAAACGATTTAGGCGACAAATCTGGTAACACTCGTTTGCCTTCTTCAGTCATTAAACCTAGTTTAATTAGTCTTCGAGCCCGCTCCTTGTTGAGCTCGGTCCAGTTACTGTTTTCCTTTCGAGGAGTCAATCGTTGTGCTAGTCCCGTTTCATCCGAACTTTTGTGCAGACCATCAACCCAGCCAAAACACAGGGCTTCTTCGACGATATCCAAATAAAACATCTTTTCTTCAGTCGTTTTACTCATACTGACCGGAATCCACAGACAATCTTCTCTCTTGCAGTTTTCGGTAAACCAGTCCCGAAGTTCCTTTCTAGATGTAATCGGTAAAAATGGCTCGTCTTTTCTTAACACTTGAAATGCACTCCTTCAACATTTGCCTACATAGTAATCAGCAAAGTTGGAGAAGTCAAAAAAAGCCGTCAGGCTCATTAAAACCTAACGGGACTTTGAACTGTTTTCTTAGCAAATGAAACGGGACGCGAAACACCTACTAAATGCCACCACGGAGCATGAATTGGTTCAATCACCACTCCACGATTTTGTGCATCGATCATTTGATGTTTGTTTAAGGCAATTCCAACGTGGTAAATGTCACTTTTACTTGAGCCAAAAAATACCAAGTCACCTTTTTTAATTTTACTCTTTCTGACATGCTTATAGGTATCGTATTGATTTTGTGCGGTTCTTACAAGATTGCGGTTAGCACCATTTTTCATGACATACTGAGTAAATCCAGAGCAATCAAAACTGTTAGGTCCGACTGCACCGTACGAATATGATTTACCAAGCTCACTAGTCGCAACCCGCTTAACGTTTGAAAAATGGGCTTTACTTGCGGATACTTGATTTTGGTTAGTGGCGATGTTTACGACACCAAATAAACCTAACGACGCAATCGCTACTGTTACACCTCTGATTAATCCTTTGAACATCTTACCAGCTCCTTTATTAATTTATTGTGTATTATTTTACAATCATCCTACACTTTCTATGATAGGTTAGGATTAATACCAAATGATTACATCACGATTGCAAATCCATTAATTTCAGTAATTAAAGCAATACTTTGTGAAATTAATTTATAATTAACCAAAAAAAGATGGAAATCATTTGATTTCCACCTAAAATACGTTTTTAATTTATTTTTGATCTTTTTTTGGCGTTCTAATCATAACCGCAAACAGTAGTCCGATAACCGCAATTACCAAGAAGACCCAGTAAACCATGTGGAATCCATTAACCTGAGCTGGCATTGCCGGCATGCTGAGTTTGAAGAATCCAGTTGCTCTCACTAATACAATCGTAGCAACCGCAACTCCGGTTGACCCAAGTACCTGTCTGACCGTCGTAATTAAAGCCGTTCCATAAGAAATCAAATCTTCCGGCAGTGAATCGGCCCCAAGCGTAACCGCAGGCATCATGACAAAGGCATTTCCACCCTCAATTAACATTGCCAGAATCATCATGCCCCAAATATTATAAATTGGGAAAAAGGCTAAAATGGCCCAGCCCAGCACAATCATCAACATTCCTGTTAACATAACTGGCTTAAATCCAATTTTATCAACAATCGTACCCGTGATCGGGTTCAAGATACTTAAGAAAACAGCTCCAGGAACTAGTGCCATCCCGGAAATGAATGGTGATACTCCCAGTACCTGTTGATAGTACAGTGGGAAAATGATCGTAACTACAATCAATGAAATGTATGAGAATCCGGTTAATAGTACCGCCAAATCATAGTTAAACGTCTTTAACACGTTTAAGTTCAATAGTGGATTGCTGATTCTAAACTGACGGAAAACAAACAACGCAATCAAAACGATACTAATAATCAGGATGAGTAAAAGCATTCCATAGTTATTGTTTGGTTTAGCAATTTCACTAATTACGTACAAGATTCCAATCAAACCAAATGAATAGAGGATTGAAAGCCAATCTAACTTTGATTTAATTCGTGGCATAACGTCTTTCATCACAAAGAATGAAATCAGGAATACAGCAGTGATAATCACAATGAAGACATCAAACAAACCACGCCAAGTGGTAAACTTCAAAACGATTCCGGAAATGATTGGTCCACACGCCAGAGCTGAACCCATGACTAGTCCAGCAACTCCCATGATCGTTCCTCGATCATCTTCCGGTGTGATATTTAGTAATACCGTTTGATACGATGGAAACAAAATTCCAACGGCAATTGCCTCTAAGGCTCTCCCCATCAGCACCCACATAAAACTATTGCTGATTAAAATGATTAACGTCCCTAGATCAAACATCAGTAAAACTCCCATAAAGAGTTTCTTAAAACTCATGTTGTTCAACAACCAAGGACTGATCGGCATCATGATACACATGATGATCATAAAACCAGTCGTTAACCATTGAACGGTTGATGCTGAAATATCAAAGTACTTCATCAATGTGGGATAAGCCGTCGATAGTGATGACTGACTAATCGACATGGTGAAAGTACCGATTAACATGATGGTAATAAACCAAAATCTTTCTAATCTACTAAGTCCATTACTTTTTGCCATATAAAGCGCTCCTTTTCGATTTGTACTAATTTAATAGCTATTTATAGACTATCATTTTTTCATTTGAATTGTTACAAAAGATAACAAAAAGCTCATGATTTCTCATGGGCTCATTTTAGTCTAAAATTTAATACTACCTTGGGTTCTTGGATAAGGGATAACATCACGAATATTATCCATCCCAGTGACATACATCAGTAATCGTTCGAAGCCAATTCCAAAGCCAGAGTGCTTAGTGCCACCGTATTTACGTAATTCGAGGTACCACTCGTACTCATCCTTTGATAAATGAAATTCATCCATTTTGTCAGCCAATTCTTGCTCACGCTCTTCTCGTTGGCTTCCTCCAACTAGTTCACCAATTCTTGGAACCAGAAGGTCTGAAGCAGCAACGGTCTTACCATCGTCGTTATCACGCATATAAAAGGCTTTGATATTCCGTGGATAATCAGTGACAAACACGGGTTTGCCAAACACTTTTTCGGATAGATAACGTTCGTGTTCAGCCTTTAAATCAATCCCCCACTTAACCGGATATTTAAACTCAACGTCAGCTTTTTCAAGCAAATCAATTGCTTCCGTATACGTGATCCGCGCAAACTTCTCGTTCACAGTAGTTTGAAGCAACTTAAGTAAGTTGTCGTCGACGTTATCATTTAAGAATTGAAGGTCCTCTGCAGCATTTTCAAGTAGATAATTAATGACATACTTTAGCATGTCCTCAGACGTTTCGATAATGTCATCTAAATCAGCAAATGCCATTTCCGGTTCAATCATCCAAAATTCGGCAGCGTGGCGTTTAGTATGCGAATTTTCAGCTCTAAAAGTTGGGCCAAAAGTGTATACGTTTCTAAATGCCAGAGCAAAGGCCTCGACTGGTAATTGTCCACTAACGGTTAAGTTCGTCTCTTGACCAAAGAAATCCTTTGAATAATCGACTTTACCATTTTTATCCTTTGGAAGGTCATTTTGATCTAAGCTAGTGATCTGAAACATCTCACCAGCACCCTCCGTGTCACTACTAGTAACAATCGGAGTGTTTACATAGACAAAGCCGTGTTTTTGCATGTATTCATGAATCGCAAAGGCTGCCATCGAACGAATCTTGAAAACAGCGTAAAAAGTATTGGTTCGAGGACGTAAATGTGCAATAGAACGAAGGTACTCAAGTGATTGCTTCTTCTTTTGCAGTGGGTAATCTAGATCAGAAACACCCTCAATCTTAACTTGCTCCGCATGAATTTCAAATGGCTGTGGGGCGTCTGGGGTGTCCACAAGTTTTCCAATTACTTTCAGAGTTGAACTAATCGGCAGTTTGATGATGTCATCAAAGTTATCTAGATCACTCTTGACAATTACCTGAACATTCTTAATGTATGAACCGTCGTTGATTTCGATAAAGGCAATTTTTTTAGAATTACGAATGGTTCGAATCCATCCTTCTAGAACTACTGATTCACTACCAAAATCGTGTTTCTTAGTGTACAAATCTTTTGCTAAAACGTTTTGCTCTTTCATACTTAACAACTCCCTTTTAGACAATAAAAAAGACCTCATCTCAAAAAGGGACGAGGTCATCGCGGTACCACCCATATTGTTTATGTAACATAAACCAACTCACACAATGATAACGGATTGCGACCGTTAAGCCCTACTTCGTTCAAGCTTTAAAACTCAAGGTGTTTTTCCCACTAACTCTTTATCGAACTCTCACCCGCTTCGACTCGCTATAAAAGAAACTAATGGTACTCGTCCTCTTTATTGTCATATCTTATTTGATTTAAAAGTACCATAATCACAGGCTGGTTGCAACAGCATTAATAAGTTTTAATTCCTAAATAAATGGCCAATAAAACCGCTAAGATTCCAACCCCATACTTCATGATATTGGATGGGATGAGACGCACGATGGCTGGTCCAATGTATCCGCCAATCATCAATCCAATCGTTAGCGTGATCAGAACCGGCCAGTTGATCTGAATTGTAAAAATAAAGATCAAAGCCGAGATCCAATTCATCACTAGTGACATCACATTTCGAATGGCATTATCCACGGCATACGACTCATTTAAAGCTCGCATTAAAATTGCCATGATCAGAATTCCACCACCAGCACCAAAATAACCTAAGTACACTCCAACCAACATCAGTGCGATGGCGGTAATGGTCTTACCCCATAAGCCCAAATGGGTTTTCGTTAATTGCTTTTGACTCTTCGGTAGCATGATCAAAATCCCAGACAACATGATGACAACTGGTGCAATATCTGCAAAACTTTTGTTGGAACTACGAAGAAGAATCAGGGAACCGAGTGCAGACCCAATTCCAGCAAAAATAACCACTTTTAAAATGGTCTTACCTTGACCCTTTAATTCTCTTTGAGATGAAGCCACTGCGCTCATGTTACTAAACGCAAAACCAACGATGTTAGTCACACTGGAAACGATTGGTGATAGTCCGGAAGCCAACATTGCTGGATATGAAATAACGCTAGCAAGTCCCACAGCGGTTCCCATAATTCCGCTTAAAATCCCAGCAAAAATCAATAAGAAATACTTTAAAATCAAACTTCCACTTTCTCCTTGTTTTATTAATAAGTCTTAATTCCCAAACAAATCGCTAATACAATGGCACCGATCCCAACCCCATACTTCATAACATTGGATGGAATATGACGTACGACTGACGGCCCAATATATCCACCTACTAGTAACCCAACTGTGATGGCAATCAAAGCCACCCAATTGATTGGCATTGTAAACATAAATATGATGGCCGAAATCCAGTTCAAAATTAACGAAACAAAATTTCGGATTGCATTACAAACAGCATAGGGTTGATTAACGGCTCGAAGTAAAATCGCAATCAACATGACTCCTCCGCCAGCACCAAAGTAACCTAAATACATCCCAACAAAAAGAAGTGCAATGGCGGTAATTATCTTTCCCCACACGGTCATATGCGTCTCAGATAATTGTTTTTGACTCTTTGGCAGCAACATCAAAACTCCCGAAATCATAATGATGATTGGGGCAACGTTTTCAAAACTTTTATTCGAACTGTTAAGTAAAATTAAAGAACCAATAATGGTCCCAATTCCAGCACAGATGGTAACCTTAAAGATGACTTTGCTTTGTCCCTTAAGTTCTTTTTGGGACGCTAAAATGGCACTTGAATCACTAAAGGCAAAGCCAACCGTGTTGGTGACGTTTGCAACGATCGGTGCAAATCCCGCCAGAAGCATCGCTGGATAAGCAACCAAACTGGCCAGTCCAACCGTACTTTCAAGCACCCCGCTAACAACTCCTGCCACTACTAAAAAAATTAAATTCCACATAATATTTTCCCTACATTCATCTTTTTTAAAAATATGCCTGATATGCTAAGAAAGCAGCCAGGATAATCGCACCGATCGCAACCGTGTATTTCATTACAGCTGATGGAATCACTCTGACAATAATGGGACCAATGTACCCACCAATAAACAGCCCAATGGCAAGCACCACTAAAGCACTCCAACTAATTGGTGTCGTAAAAATAAAGATGACAGCCGATACTGCGTTCATGGTTAAAGTCGTCACGTTTCGGACCGCATTACAAATAGCGTATGGTGCATCGATAATTCGAATCAGGATGGCAGCCATTAGCACTCCGCCGCCTGCACCGAAGTAGCCAACGTAAATCCCAACAATCACAATGGCAATCGCAGCAATTGCACTCGCTGTTTTTGAAATGCTTTCAGAAGCAAACGTTGACTGTCGTTTTGGAATTAACATTAAAACTCCGGACAGTAGGATGACAAAGGGAGCAACATCTTGAAAGCTCTTATTGGAACTATGTAACAGGATAATTGATCCAATAACCGCACCAATGACCGCAAATAGCATAACGTGGAGAGTGACCGAACCCTGTCCTTTGAGCTCTCGTCTTGATGACAAGACCGCACTTGTTCCGCTAAAAATAATTCCCACCGTGATCGTGACGTTTGCCATAATTGGTGGTAATCCAACAAACAAAAGTGCCGGATAAAGAATCACACTTGCCATGCCAACGACACTACTCAACGTTCCGGCAATGATGCTAGCAATTAAAAGAAAAATACCATTAAATAACAACGAAAGAACCAACTTTCCCAATTAAGATTATTAACTACTTACTTAATGTTACCACTAATTGGTTTTTCCATTATCAAATCACGCTGAGCACTCTTGCCCAATTGAAAAACATGATCCCCAACTTGCTTAAATCCCATTTTTTGATAGAACTTCAGTCCAGCATTATTATGTTCCCACACGCCAAGCCAAACCTTTCCTTTCCCTTTTTTCTGCGCCTCATCAACAGCCAAATCAATCAATTCGGTTCCTAGACCGTGACGTTTAAATTCTTTTTTCAAATAAATTCGTTCCACTTCTAAGAGATGCGGACCCATTTCTTCAGATTGAGCATCATCAACGTTTAACTTTAGATAACCAGCTAATTTTCCATCAACGTAGGCAAAATAAAATTGAGAATTAGGATCAGAAATTTCATTCTTTAATTTTTCCGGATCGTAGGCATTATCCAAGTATTGATTTAAATTTTCAGGTTTATTTTCGGTTCCAAACGTCTCGGCAAACGTTTCCCGACTAATGGCTCGTAAAGCACTAATATCATCAATCGTTACCCTTCTAATCTCACTCATCATTTTGAACCTCCATTAACAATTTAGTTAATATTTTAACTAATTTACTCTGGCTTGCAACCATTGTCATTTATAACAGATAAAGAAGGTTGCTTAAGCGCTTTCACTAGCATAAAATAGAAGTGGATAATAAGTAAATATATAGGAGGAAATCACCATGACATTCAATAACGTTGTCATTGTCGGTGGAGGCACCTTAGGCTCACAAATTGCTTTCATGTCGGCTTTTCACGGAAAAAACACTACTATTTGGGGCCGTTCAGACGGCTCACTCGATCGTGCTAAGGCGCGAGTAGCTCGTTGGGAAAAAGCAGTAAAAAAAGACATTGGAGCTACCGATGAACAGGTCAAGAACGCAGAGGAACATCTCCATTACACCACTGATTTAAAGGCCGCTCTTAAGGGTGCTGACTTAGTTATCGAGGCTCTTTCTGAGGATCCAGATGTTAAAAATGACTTTTACAAAAAGTTCAACGATTTAGCTGATCCAGATACTGTTATCGTTACTAACACTTCGACTTTACTACCATCACAGTTTGCTGATGCTACTGGTCGTCCTGACAAGTATTTGGGTTACCACTTCGCTAACTCAATTTGGAAAAACAATACCGCTGAAATCATGTCACAATCTAAAACTAATAAGGATCTTCCAAAAGAGATGGAACAGTTTTCACGCGAAATTGGAATGGTTCCAATCCTAGTTAACAAGGAACAACCGGGTTACCTATTGAACTCACTGTTAGTACCATTTCTATCAGATGCTTTAGTCCTCTGGAACAATGGCGTTTCTGATCCTGAAACGATCGATAAGGCATGGATGATTGGAACTGGTGCACCACTTGGTCCTTTCGCTATTATGGACATTATTGGGATGAAAACCATGTATGATATCACTAAGATGTCAACTAACCCAGAAGTTAAAAAAGCTTCCGAAAAATTCAAGGATATGATTGACCAAGGTAACATTGGTCTTGAATCCAGTAAGGGCTTTTACACTTATCCAGATCCTGATTTCAGAAAACCGGAATTTCTTAAATAGAATTAGGTACAAAAAAAGTTCGCCAAATGGCGAACTTTTTATTTTATAGATGATTCAAAGTCTCAGAACCAAGTGTTGGGAACAATGGGATCAATTCGCTCATCTTTTCTGGTGAGATGTGATACTCAACAAATGGTGCCAAAGTACTAATAACGTTATCAGCTTCAGAACTGATTTCAGTAGCACCTACTAGGTAACCTTGTTTGTCGGTGATTGAAATGGTCTTACCTTTGTTCTCCTGCATTGCAAATCTGAACCAATCAGTGGCAAGGTCTGATTCTTTAACATCATACTTATCAGGGTTGGCCTTAGCTTCGTCAACACTAACACCGATCTCAGCAATTCGTGGTGATGAGAAAACTGCACTTGGAACAGCTGGATACTTAATTGGATCAGTAGTAGCACCAGTAAATAACTTGGTAAGGTACATTGACTCAAAAATGGCAGTTGGAGTTAACTTACCAACTTGTTTATCAAGAACATCGCCAGCAGCGTAAATGCTGTCAACTGAAGTTTGAAGATGATCATCAACCTTGATTCCGTTCTTATCGTAATCAACGCCAACTTCTTTAAGACCGAATCCTTCAACGTTCGGATCACGGCCAGTTGCGTCAAGAACCCAATCAGAGTCAATGTCGTCTTTGTTAGTCTTGACTACAAAACCATCACCTGATTTTTCGATTGATTCAGGATCAACGTTTCGAATGATTTGAACTCCTTGAGATTCAAGATCTTTAAGTAATGACTCAACAAATGGTTGATAAAACTTTCTTAAAGCCTTGTCATGGTGCAATAGGATGGTAACCTTAGTTCCAGCATTTGCTGCGATTGTAGCAAATTCAATGGCAATGTATCCACCACCGATAACGGTCATGTGTTCTGGTTGTTTTTCTAAGTTCAAGAAATCAGTTCCATCGTATGCCAAGTCAGCACCGGGAATATCAATCTTGTGATAATGAGCTCCAGTTGCTACAACAAGTTTATCAGCGGTGTACTTGGTACCGTCAACGTCAATGGTGTGCGCATCAACGATCTTTCCATACCCATGGATCACATCGATGCCAACACTCTTTAGACCTTGTTCGATTCCACCAGGTAATTGACTGATAACTTCTTTTTCATGCTTAACGTTATCGGCCCAATTGATCTTAGTAGTTCCATCTAAGCCGTGTCCTTGGAAGTTATCAACGTCTTTTTTCATCTTAACTGGGAAGTCTAAAGCAATCTTAGCGTTACATCCACGGTTAGGACAAGTTCCACCAATCTTGCCAACTTCAATAATGCCAGCTTTTTTACCCTTTAGGGCCAATGGAATAGCACCGTTAAAAGCACCATGTCCACTTCCTAAATACAATACATCAAATTGATAATTGTTTTCACTCATACTTAACACCTCACCCTTTAGTTTTGTACAACTAAACTTTATACAATTATTATTATAGTTCTATAATTGCACTTGTCAAGATTAGCTCTCCACAAGACATTCTAATGCCTCTTTACCAATAAGGAAAACAATTAGAATTGCTGCTGCTGAATCGATCCACCAAATATGGAAAAAATAATTAAGCAAAACTCCGATAAGCACCGTCCCAGCAAGATAAGCACACGTAACACTACAAATGGCATCCTGAATTAAAGCGTTAGAACCAATTACTTTCCCAATCCAATACTTAGCATAGGCGATCATTGGCATGATAATAAGAGACAAAATAGAAATGATGATCCCCATCAGACTGCCATCAGCACCTTCATGCTGAAACAAATTATATCCAGAAGTAACTAGAATATAGACACACAGAAGGAGCAAAATGATGCTAACGATCTTCGTGGCAACCTTATCCACTCGATTAATGTCAATTTTTGAATTCCCTTTAAACTCAATTTCCAAACGAAATAGTAAAACAAATCCAGCAATAATCTCCATCAAACTATCAAGACCAAACGCAATTAATACAATTGAGTGGGCATCGATCCCGGCCTTTAAGCCAACCGAAAATTCTACTATCATCCAAGCAATCGCAACCATCTCAATTATCATTCCATATCCAACCACGTTTTTAGTTTCCATGTTTGACACCCCTTACCACGTGATCCGAATGAGCTAGTCCTTCATTTACAATGTCCATAATATGAGGATCATCCAGGCGATAATAATTTGACTTGCCCTTCCGTTCGCTACTTACCAATTGATGCTTTTTAAGCATTGCCAATTGATGAGAAGTAGCTGATTGTTCAAGCCCAAGTTCCTCACTAATCTCACCAACGTTGAGTAAGTGATTTTCTAACAACACTAACATTTGAATCCGAACCGGATTACTCAAAATTTTAAATAACTCATGAGCTTCTTCTAATTTTTTGGGATTAATCTTAGAATCCATGATTTTCTCCTTATATATGTAATTTACTTCATATGAATACATTATCATATGTATCCTAATAAAAAAAGCCACAACGGCTAATTCATTTTAATCCTTGATTCCATGACTTTTAAAAACAATCTGATTAATAGCGTGATCAATGTCACCAAAGTCAGAAAAAGCCTGGTTAATTGCATCGTTAATCGTAACTTCATCTGAAATCTTAGCTAATGCATCTTTTACGATTGAACGTTTCAACTCAATCTTGTACATCTCAACATCAGGAGTACTTGGATATTTTTCAAAGTACTTATCCAAACGTCCTTCAACAATGTTATTTAATTCTTCGTTATTCATTTTTAATCGCCTCACGTATATTTGTACTGTCATTACCTTACTAAATGAAACTACTGA
This sequence comes from Fructilactobacillus sp. X3R2C1, assembly GCF_059901235.1. Classification (NCBI taxonomy): domain Bacteria; kingdom Bacillati; phylum Bacillota; class Bacilli; order Lactobacillales; family Lactobacillaceae; genus Fructilactobacillus; species Fructilactobacillus sp. X3R2C1. Next base: position 37,812 of record NZ_JBWXVA010000005.1, on the reverse strand, counting down.
TTATCTAAAATGGTATCAATTGTCCTTAGAACCCCATCATCGTTATTATCAAACTCGGTAACGTGACCAGCGGCGTCCTTTGCCTCCCGAATGCCATTCTTCATAGCATAACTATTCGGAGTTAAATCCAACATTCCTAAATCATTCTCATTATCCCCAAATGTGACAACCTCTTCAGGATTGGCATCATATTTTTTCATCAAATAGCGCACGCCAGTTGCTTTGTCAACCCCCCTTACACCAATTAGGTCGGTATTAAAGCCAGAGTTTAAACTCTCAAGATTATCTGGAAGCATCTGTCGCATTTCATGAACTTTTCGCATCACGTTTGCACCTTGCTTAAACGTCACACCAACTTTTACCAACTGATCATCAGTGTTCTCACTTGTGATGTTAGCCAAATCATTCAAACGGACCGTATTACTGTAGTATTGTTTCATCAACTGATACATTTTTTCGGGTAGCCTTTTATCTACATAAGTATGCTTAAGCCCAGATACGTTAACCCCGACAATGTCAGGGCCAAAATCATCATAAAGCATCTTTAAAGTCTGTTTAATCTGATCATCATTCAGCGATTCGGCATGGACTAAATCATTACCACGATAAATTACTGAACCATTTTGAGAAATAAAATCCATTTGGTCCCGATAATCAATAAACAGGCTTTGTAATTTATCATTCGGTCCGCCACTAGCGACGGCAAAATTAACGTTTTGGTGTTTCATTTTTTGAAACGTTTTTAAAAACTTAATCTCATCATATCGATTAGCTTCATTTAAAAAGGTTTTGTTCATATCTGTCACAATTAATTTAATCAAAATCTCCACCCCACCTGTTTAAATTAATTATATCAATTTGTTAAGGGAATGAAAAAAGTTAACGCTATAAAAGCATTAACTTTTAATTAAATTAACTATTTTCGAGGAGCAACACAGGTTCCCTCTGGTACCGCAAAATCCTTTTGAATGACAGACAACTTACCATTCTCATGATTTCGCTCGTACAAGGTTGCGTTATTAGTGTTTTGATTTACAGCAATTAGGAAGGATTGATCTGAATTAAAGTTAAAATCACGCGGGAATTCCCCTTCAGTTGAAATTACTTGAATTCGCTCTAAGTCACCATCATCTAGGACCTTAAAAACAGCAATCGAATCATTGCCACGATTAGAAACATACACAAACTTCTCATCGTTAGTTATTCGAATTGCAGCTCCACCATTGGCATCTTTGTAGTCATTAGGAATAGTTTTAACAACTTGTTGGACGGTAAAGATGCCAGCTTCTTCATTATAATCAAGAACTGCAATCTTACTACTTAGTTCACCAATTAAGTAAGCCTTTCCCGTCGATTCAGCAAAAGCAATGTGTCTTGGACCAAATCCAGGTGACAACTGAACCTCACTAACTGGGGTAATCTCACCCGCGTCAGAAACATCATACAAATAAACTCGATCCAATCCCAGGTCACAAATCACTAAGCGATCATCTGGAGTTAGATCGGCATAGTGTGGATGAGGACCACTTTGTTGTTCTGGTAGTGGACCGGTCATTCCATCGTCATGAATTCGCTGTGATTCTTTGACAGTCCCGTCACTTTCAATGTGATACGCAATGACATTACCAGTATGATAATTTGCTGTATAGACCATCTTACGTCCTTCGTCTACAGTAATGTAGGCTGGTGAGGGACCCACTTCAATGTCTTCTTGCATTAATTTAGCTGGCATGGTGCTGCTATCAAAAACAGCAATCCCACCACGTGTTTCCGATTCATCTTGATTACGATCAATCGCATAAATTTTATGGTCATCAGAATCAACAACATAGGTTGGACAGCTAATTTGCGCAATTAGCTGAGCATTTTCCAGCTGTTTTTTGTCTTTGTTTAATTCAATTTGATAAACGCCCTTACTAGTTTTTTGGGTATAAGTTCCAATTAAAAATTTTTCAGTCATCATCAACACCTCCAAATATTATTCATACTCATTATGCCATATTTGGTGGTTGGTGATAACAAATATTAATGATTTAATTCACAAAAAGATTAGCCAATTGATTTAACCAATATGGTTCTCTTTTAAAATCATCTGGACTTCATGATCCATTGCTGGGGTTCGTTTCCACTCCTCAAAGTGGTCAAAGTTTTCCTTTGGCATCACATAATTCTGGTTAACATAGTTCTCGTAATTAATGACATGAACGGAGTGAGGAATGTTTAGTTGAAGGATTCGAACCTGTTTAATCATTTTTCGTTCTGCAGCAAGCTCAGCTCGTCCGTTCTGCACCATGTTGCTGATTTCAAGGTACTTAGAACCATCTAATCGCGTAATTTCCTCAATCAATGTAAATGTTTCATGACTCTTCATTGCCATCTAAATCTTCCTCCTAAACAAAAATGCTATTATTCACTTTGATGAATAATAGCAAAATTTTTATCGTTGTCCCCAGGCATGTTTCTCAAGTTGTTTGTATTCATGCTTGGTGACCATTACTGATTTACCATTTTTCTTCTGGTACCTCATCTTCTTACTTGGGTGAATGATATAACTTGGATGTCTAACAACTGCCATCGTTGGATGACCAGATACATTTACCAAGCAAAAGAAAATCATGGCAAAGAAAACCGCCCACGTCATAATTTTAGTGGTCAACGGCATCTTTTCTTGAATAACTTCACTATAGAACCGCTTATGGATGGTTCGTGCTGGATTAGGGTCATTCGGGTGATCCTCAGCATACTCATTAGTAATTTCTTTTTGATACTTATCAATATCAAAATTCTTCTGAATGGTCTTTTCTTTTTTCTGGAACTGTTTTTTCTCTTTTTTGCTTAACGACTTAAACCACTTGATGAACTTCTGGTATTCGGAGACGACTTCTTCCATCGGACCAATTTTCCGTAGCTTCCCGTAGTTAATCCAAGCAACTCGGTCACACAACAAACGCACCTGCTTTAGTGAATGAGATACAAAGATGATGGTCTTACCTTCTTCTTTAAATTCATCAATCTTATCAACACATTTTTGGTAGAAGGTATCGTCACCAACGGACAAGGCTTCATCAATAATCAAAATGTCTGGCTTAATGTGAACGGCAATGGCAAAGCCAAGTCGGGACCTCATACCACTAGAATAGTCTTTTACTGGTTGATCAACAAAATCACCGATATCAGCAAAGGCAATGATATCATCCATCATGTCATCAATTTGGTGGTTTGTAAGTCCCTGCATCAATGACTTCATTCGGATGTTTTCACGGCCAGTTAAATTCTTTCTCAATCCAGCGTTAATCGCAACAATCGAAGTATCTCCGCGCACGTCAACTTGGCCGGTCGTTTGCGGAATAATGCCAGAAATAATGTTAGAAATGGTTGACTTTCCTGAACCATTTACACCAATGATTCCCAATGCTTCACCAGGCTGAACGGTAAATGAAATTCCCATCAAAGACCAAAAATGTGGGGTTTTATTTTTCCTTGATAATGAGAAAAACGACTTTAACTTGTCAGATTGAGTCTTGAACATGTCATACTCTTTGGTGACATCTTGTACTTTAATTTTATAATTTTTTTCAGTCATGGTTTACTTCCTAAATTCAAAATTACAACTGACACGATAATAAAATAATACGAGAAAATTACTAAAATGTAAAGAAAGTTCAGTACTCAACGATGCTTCAACAACATAATAAAAGAGCTACCAAGAATGGTAGCTCTTAAAAACATTATTCAACTGTAACACTTTTAGCAAGGTTTCTTGGACGATCAACGTTCAATCCCTTGTTCAAACTAGTGTAATAAGCAATTAGTTGAGCTGGAATGACACTAAGCAGCGGTGTTAACAACTCATCAACGTCCGGGATCACAAACGTATCACCATCTTGAGCTAGACTTTGTCGCACGATCGTCAAAGCACTGGCACCACGAGCTGCAGTTTCTTCCAGATTACTACGAGTTAATCCAGCGGTCTTCTTCTGGGTGATAATACCAATCACCGGAGTGCCCTTTTCAATCAATGCAATCGTTCCGTGCTTAAGTTCACCAGAAGCAAAGCCTTCCGCATGGACATAAGAAATTTCTTTTAACTTCAACGCTGCTTCAAGGGAAACAGTGTAATCAACCCCACGGCCGATGTAAAAGGCCTGTTTAGCATCAACGAAATATTTCTTAGCAATTTCATCAATCTTATCTTTTTCTTCAACAATTGACTGCATCCCAGTCGCAACCAAACCCAATTGTCGTGCTAAATCAAAATCTTTTGCGACCTGACGATTACCCCGCATACCAACGGCCTTTGCCAAAATGGCTTGGATTGCAATTTGAGCAGTATATGCTTTAGTTGAAGCAACTGAAATTTCTGGACCAGCATTAAGCAACATCGTGTAAGTTGCTTCGCGTGACAATGTCGAATTAGCAACATTAGTAATGGTTAAACTAGGAAAATGATGCTTGTTAACGTTCACTAAAACTTCCCGACTGTCAGCGGTCTCCCCACTTTGAGTCAAAAAGATAAAGAATGGTTTCTTAGAAAGCAATGGATCTTCGTAAGCAAACTCGGATGAGACGTGCACTTCAGTTGGAATTCCAGTGTACTTCTCCATCAAATCTTTACCGACTAATCCAGCATGATAACTGGTACCAGCACCCACGATATAGATTCGATCTGAATCAAGGATGGTATCCATTACGCCACAACCAACGTTCATGTTTCCGTCTGTATCAAAGTACTCTTTAACTAATTTTCTCATGACATTGGGTTGTTCATCAATCTCTTTAAGCATGTAGTAAGGATAAGTCCCCTTATCAGACGCACTTGGATCAATGGTTACCTTGAACTGATGACGCTCTACTGGCTTACGGTTTTCATCAAGGATGGTTACCTTATCAGGCTTTACAATCGCAACGTCACCATCAACCACCTCAAGAAAAGTATCAGTAACGTCTAACATAGCAATTGAATCAGAACATACTACGTTGAAACCGTCACATAATCCAATCAACATGGGGCTTTTGTTTTTGGCTGCATATAAAGTATCTGGATCTTCTTTATCCATTAAAATGAAAGCATATGAAGAATTCTTAAGGAGTGAAAGCATCTTAATGAAGGCATCCTTTGTACTCATTTTGTCTTCAATCACAAACTTATCAACCAATTGAACCGCCACTTCGGTATCAGTTTGACTATGAAACTTAACGTCTGATAAGTATTCTTTCTTCAGTTGTTCATAGTTTTCGATCACACCATTGTGAACCAGATAGAACCGGTTGTCATCTGAGAATTGTGGATGAGCATTCTCAATGTTTACCCCACCGTGAGTAGCCCAACGAGTGTGTCCAATTCCGGCAGTTCCCTGTACTTCTGGCCCAATCTTTTTCTTTAAATCGTCGATACTTCCAGTCGTTTTCACTAAATAATCTTTGTGATCTTTTCCTTCCACAAAGATTCCGGCTGAATCATATCCTCGATATTGTAATTTTTCTAATCCATTAACTAAAATGGATGTCGCATTCTTATTGCCTGTAACTCCAACGATTCCGCACATGGGAATGACCTCTCTTTAAAATTGGTATAGATGTATTTAAATTTTATTTATATACTTAACATCTTTGATAATAATGGTTTCACAAGTGTTTGTCAAATATAAGTTAGAATTGGTATAGCACTGATGAACGAAATTTAATAAAAATTTAAGCATAATAAAAGAGTTAACAAACGTTAACTCTTTTATTAATTCGTGATTGCTTTACTCAATTCCCATATCGTCTCTAACAACGTCGGCAATTTTGTTTGCATACTTATCACTTTCTTTTTGAGTCGGAGCTTCTACCATGACTCTTAACAGCGGCTCAGTCCCACTTGGTCGAACCAAGACACGACCATTCCCATTCATTTCATCTTCAACATCATCAATGGCCTTTTTAACATTGTCATGATCCATCGCGTGCTTTTTGTCAGAAACCTTCACGTTAACAAGACTTTGAGGATATTTTTTCACTTCGTCTGCTAATTCGGAAAGCGGTTTACCGGTTTCTTTCATAATATGCATTAATTGCAGACTGGTTAGCATCCCATCGCCAGTGGTATTAAAGTCCAAAAACACAATGTGACCGGACTGTTCGCCACCTAAATTGTAACCATTGGCTTTCATTGATTCAACCACGTATCGGTCCCCAACTTTAGTTTTCACACTATTTAAGCCGTTGGCTTCCATGGCTTTGTACATTCCGAGGTTACTCATCACTGTCGTAACAATGGTGTCATGCTTTAATCGACCATTAGCATCCATATACTTACCACAGATGTACATAATCTTATCACCATCAACGATGTTTCCCTTTTCATCGACAGCAATGCACCGATCACCATCACCATCAAAGGCAATTCCTAACTGGGAACCATTTTCAACAACCATTTTTTGCAACTGTTCTGGGTGAGTGGAACCGACGTTATCATTAATATTTAGTCCATTAGGTGAGGTCGCCATTGTTTTAAAGTCAAGGCCAAGGTCAGCGTAAAGGCGGGGAACCAAGTTGCTGGTAGCCCCATTTGCGGCATCAACTGACACCTTAATCCCACTTAATTCATCTGGAATCGTTTGGGACAGAAAGTGAAGATACTTTTGCGATGCTTCGGTGTACTCTGCTGAAGTGCCTAATCCCTTTGCTGAGGGACGTGGTAAGTCATCAGTATCACTTTCAAGAATCTTCTCGATGTCAGCCTCGATGTCATCGGACAATTTATATCCGTCACCGCCAAAGAATTTAATTCCATTGAACTCAGCGGGATTATGTGAAGCCGTAATCATAACTCCGGCATCAGCACTTTGATCTCTAACCAAGTATGCTACTCCGGGGGTAGTGACAACTCCGAGTTGAACCACCTCAATTCCAACGGACAACATTCCAGCTACCAAAGCATCTTCCAACATCTGTCCAGAAATTCGTGTATCTCTTGATACCAAGACACGTGGCTGATGATCTTGAACACTGTGCTTAGTCAGAGCATAACCACCTGCACGACCAGCCCGAAAGGCCAATTCTGGGGTTAAGTCTTTATTCGCAACTCCTCTAATTCCATCTGTTCCAAAATATTTCATATATAGTCCTCACTTTATTACTTATTCTTTGCGTTAATCTGTACTTTAACCGTTTCCGGATCCAAGCCACTTACTTTGGAGTTACCCGCATCAAGTGAAACCGTCTTAGTATTATCACCAGACATGTTTTCGACATCAACGTCGGCATTAACCGAATTAATCCCATCAATCGTGTCTTTATCACCTAACAATAACACATCAGATGGATCACACTTAACGTCATAGGTCTTACTAGCCTGCTTATTAACTAAATTAACCTTGACTGGTACCCTCTTATTATCACCTGCTGAAACCGGTAAATCAACCGAACTTGTTGATGGGGTAATAATAACGTTGATGGTCTTTCCTTTTTTGTCTAAAGCCTCAATCACCGCATCCTGTTTTATATCACGCTTGGTGTTAGGCTTCAAGTTAGTTTTAGCAACTACTGAATCAATTCGATTAATTTGATCACTCGGTCCAGTCACTTTTGCAGAACTGACGTCTAACGACGGCTTTCCGGCCTTATAACCAGAAGCAATGTTTTTCTTGTCGTAGACAGCTTTTACGGGGAACTTAACGGTCCGACGTGGTTGAATGTTAACTTTAATGCGAGCAGGTTTAATCTTACTCTTAATGTCAGAATTTAGCCCCTGCTGTTGTAATTTAACGATGTGTTCTCCGGGCCCCAAATTACTAAGGTTAGCGTACACCTTAAAGTTCTGGGTATTAGCGGTTGTAGTGACTAACGCCGATGGTCCTGACAACTGGACGTTAACTTTTTCTGGATAACCAATTACAAAATACTTGTCTGAGTTTACGTTGAGCTGTAATGGAACTGACAGTGTCTTGGTTTTATTAGCTGCCATCTGGGTGCTTTTAGTCGAATTACTGGTACTGTTAGTGAGACCCATATCATTTTTGCCATCATGAACATAGAAAAACAGTGCAATTGTAAAGACTAGTGCCAAGATAGCATAGAATAATTTACTCCGAAAAGATTTTTTCATGGCTACTTGTCACCTCCGAAATGCTTCTGAAAGAAACTAATCGCACGAGTCACAATCGTTGGATGTTGCTCCTGTCGATCACGAGGAATCAACTGACTTCTCAGGTATTTCAGGTAATCCTCCTGAGTCATCCCACGAAGAAGCTCATTGTTTCTAGTGATTGAAACTTCTCCCGTTTCTTCTGAGATAACAATCGTTAAAGCATCGGAAACTTCCGAGATTCCAACGGCAGCACGATGACGAGTTCCCAATTCCTTAGGGATCAAATTACTCTGCGATAACGGTAAGTAGGCAGCCGCTGCAGCAATCTTATCATCCTTAATGATGACCGCTCCGTCATGAAGAGGCGTATTGGGAATAAAAATGTTAATTAATAACTGACTTGAAATGTCAGCATCAAGCTTAATCCCGGTCTCAATGTATTCTTCTAGCCCGGTATGCATTTGAATGGTGATTAACGCTCCAATTCGACGCTTAGACATGTATTGAATTGCTCCATCTAAAGCATTAATCATTTTTTTGGCTTTTTCATCCTGATTCTGGGTTGCTCTAAAGAGTGAGCCGCGTCCTAATTTTTCAAGTCCGCGTCTAATTTCAGGTTGGAAGATGATAATGCATCCAATAACTCCCCAATTGATAATTTGATCCAGAATCCAAGATACCATCGTCAGTCCTAAATACCAACTGGCAATTTTAGCGATAATAATTACAATAATGCCGCGAAAAAGTTGCACTGCCCGAGTGCCACGAAGAAGCATGATTAACTCGTATATCACGAGCCAGACAACCAATATATCAATTAAGTTGCTTAGGTTATGTAATGTAAATAAGCTACTCCAATCAATCCCCATAGAACGACCTCCAATTTGTATATTATTATATCACTGAATTATTGCTGAAATAAAGGCAGTTAACTAATTCCAAATGTTAAAAAAATTAAATTCCATGGTTAAATTTCTAGTTTTTTTTGCTAATTTGGGGTTTAATTTATATATAGAAGAAAAGGGGTCAAATTATAATGTCACAAAATAAAAGATGGCAAGTTAGAATATTTTTCATCGGGTGGATCGTGCTTTTATTCATGTTTCTACGTGATACACGCTTCGGTTTTTTAGCGCTCAACACCCTTCTAGGATATATCCCAATTGAACTTAGTTTCCACATCGGTAACAAACCACACCAAAATAGTTTCGTGTTCTGGATCCTATCACTTCTGTGGTTATTGTTCTATCCCAATTCACCTTACATTCTGACCGACCTACTTCATCTCGCTTGGCTACATCCTGATGAAGCCAATGGATTACTTCGACTTGATCCGCACGTCTGGTTTTTATACACATGTCTGATGATCAGTGCATTAAGCTGTGCCTTTATCGGTTTCTGGAGTTTAGTCCACGTTGCTAAGGCCATTGACGTTAAAATTCATTTATCCGGTAATTTTTCTAACTTCGTTACAATTGTGATTCTAACGGTTGCAAGTTCCATCGGACTATTCATTGGACGGTTTATGCGAGTCCACACAATTTACCTCATCCTTTCACCTAGGATGTACATTCGACCATTTTTAAACATGTGGAATATGCACATGGTCGTATTCGTATTTTTGATGACCGTTCTACAGTTAATGATCTACTGGATTTATTCCATTATCAGTAATAATAAGGAATAATATAAAATCCCCCACTTATCAATAAGTGGAGGATTCTTTAGTTATCACTCAACATTAGCGTTTCCTTATAATTAATGTCCTGACGCAAGTGAAGGCCCATCGCGTGACTAACTTTTTTATTATTAATCAATTGTTCCACAGCGCGACGTTCTGCTTCCAGTGCAACCGACCGCAATCTTAACAACTGATACTCAAAGACTTCATCATCTTCGTCGGGATCATCGTATGAATTGGCCCGTTCAATCTGACTCTGATAGAAAGTGACAATAAAGTGAACAATTTGTGAGTCAAAGTCCTGACCATTAATATCACTTCGACTTAAAAAGTCTGAAATAGCATCAATGGCGGCCTGATCACCAACAATCGTAACAAGTCGTAATTCACTCTTGGTCTTTTTACTTTCTGATTCACTTACCTGCCAGGTTTTAATGGAATGAAGAATCGATGAAAACCATCCCGGATAATACCAGTGGTTTTTGCGATAGCCGTCGTAACCATTTGCAAACATTCGACGTTCCTCACGATTAATCCTTCGATTTGCAATCCAGTAAGTATCTTTTGAGATTTGTTGTTCACGATACAAATCTTTAACCGCGTCACGTTTTCCTTTTAAAGCAACTCGTCTCAAACTAAGTTCTTCATTGAGAGACGTACTTTCTGCACTATCGTCTCTCGTCTTTCTTAAAAGTTTTCGTAACTCAACCTGATAATCCAAAACAATATCATATACCGCTCGTTCATTATCGTTGGTCTTATTATTTTCAAGACTGACAATGGCACTCTTTACGATGTAAATCCGAGCGGCATCTTCCGAAATATAGCCCTCCTGCTCATCTTCTTCATCTTCCGTCTCATCATCATCTTCATCCTTATCAATCAATGAGGCTCGGGTCTGAAGTGAACTAGCATCTGGGGAAATGATTGGCAAGATAATGGTAGCCGCAACTAAACTGATCACGATAACCATTGCGGCAATAAAAAGCATCAAAGAACGGTCGGGAAACTCCTTTCCATTCGATAAGAATGCGGGAACCGAAAGGATTCCTGCCATGGTAATGGCACCACGAACCCCGGAAATTCCAGCCAATAGCGCAACCGACAAACTTGGCTTCTTATTGGACCGTTTAGTAACGTAGTACGAAAAGAATTCGTATCCTAAAATCCAGACCACTCGAATTACCAAAAGAGCCACCCAAACAGCAAAAGCAATCCCAAAGGATGCTAAAGTTCGATATTCCGATCCATTGATGACCACCCTAGTAGCAACCGGTAATTCAATACCTAAGATTAAAAACACAATCCCGTTTAAACAGTAAACAATGACATCCCAAGTACGATTGGTCAACAAGTTGACTTCTGGTGACTTGGTATTGGTAACGTTAGTCTGTAAGTGATCAATAATCCCAGCGGCAACCACCGCAATAACTCCCGAAGCATGAAGAAGATCTTCAGCAATTACATAAATAATAAACGGTGTCAAGATGTGCAGGACGACGTTAAAAATCACGTCATTGAAGTGTACCTTTAATAACAAATTACGAAGAACAATAATTAAAGACATTCCAACAATTCCAATGATCAAACCCACTAGTGCGGTATAAACAAAATCAACCGCAGCGTGTTCCAAAGAAAAGTAACCGGTGACAACTGCAGCAATCGCATATTTAAACGCAATTAGTCCACTAGCATCGTTAATCAAGCTCTCACCTGATACTAGATGCAAAATATTACTTGGAAGATGAACACGCTTTGAGATGGACTGAACGGCAATTGGATCGGTTGGAGACAAAATCGCAATTAGAGCAAAACAGGCTGCCAGTGGCATTGATGGTACCAGCAAATTAACGAAATAACCGCCAATAATGGTTGTAATGAACACCAACCAGATGGCATTTTCAAAAATGGGACCACGTAATTCCCAAAGTTCTCGTTTTGGAAAGTCACGACCATCATTAAATAGCAATGGTGCGATGAACAGCAATAAAAACCAGTCCGTGTTTAAATCAATTTTGAATTTAAAGAATAATGCTAATCCTAAACCAAGCAAAATTTGAATCAAACTAACTGGAATCTTAGTGACATAGTGAGAGATAATGCTAGAAAGCAGGACTAAAACTATTAATGTGATGACTGCTTCAACTATTACCATAAGCTATGTTTCCTCCTATTTTGGCTCACCAATAATTCGAACCTCAGTCTCAAGGTGAACCCCATTATCTTTATACACAGTTTCCTGAACGTGCTTAATCACATTCAAATAATCAGTAGCGGTGGCACCCCCAACGTTAATGATAAATCCGGCGTGTTTTTTGGACACTTCAGCTCCGCCAGAGCGATATCCCTGTAGTCCAGCATCGTGGATCAACTTTCCAGCAAAGTATCCTTTAGGACGCTTGAAAACACTCCCACATGAAGGCCATTCTAAAGGTTGCTTTGACCTTCTCAGGTAGTTCAAATGATCCATCTCGTTTTGAATCTCACGTTTATTCCCAGGTTCAAGTTTAAAGGTCGCTTCCAAAACAACGTCCCCATAGTCTTGAATACTACTATGACGATAACCAAAGTCTAACTGGTCGTTATTTAAAACAATAATATCACCCTTACGCGTCAAAACCGTGGCTGATTCAAGTGCATACTGGGTCTCTCCCCCATAAGCACCGGCATTCATAAACACTCCGCCACCGACACTGCCAGGAATCCCAGCAGCAAACTCTAATCCAGTCAAACCGGCTTTTTGAGCAGCCTTAGTTGCATCAATGTAAGCAGCCCCAGCCTCGGCAATTACCCGATGGTCTTCAGTTCTAATGTTATTCATTTGGGTCAAAATCATGGTTAACCCACGAATTCCACCATCTCGTACGATTAGATTACTGGCATTTCCCAGCACAGTAAGCGGCATTTTAATTTCATTTGTATAATTTAATAATTCTTCGGTTTCTTTAAATGATGAAGGAAATGCAAGAAAATCAGCTTTCCCACCAGTTTTAGTCCAAGAATACTTGGAAAGTGGTTCATCTTTTAAAATTTTAATATCCTTGAATTTTTTTGTTAAATCTTCAGTCATTCGTCATTTTCCTTTCTAATTATCCATATTACATTCTAGCACGTTATCATTATTTAAACACTTCTGATCGTGCTATACTGGCATTAAGGGAGGGGATACAATGAATTTTATCTCATGGAACGTAAATGGTTTACGTTCAGCAGTTAAAAAGAATTTTTACGAATTTTTTAATGAAACTGATGCTGACTTTTTTAATGTTCAAGAAACTCGAGTTCACGAAAATGATATTGCTTTAGAAGTACCAGGTGATTATTACCAATACTGGGACTCAGCGGAACGCCCCGGCTACTCAGGCGTAACTACTTTCACAAAGCATAAAGCTGATAACGTGTTTTATGGTGTTGATGGAAGCGACACTGACACCGAGGGCCGTTGTTTGACACTCGAATATCCTGACTTTTATTTAATTAATACTTACGTACCCAATTCAGGCGAAGAGCTGCAAAGACTCGACTACCGTCTTGATTGGGACCAAAAATTTATTACCTTTGTAAGTAAACTTGCTGAAAGAAAGCCGGTCGTGATTGGCGGCGATATGAGCGTTGCTTATCAACCAATTGACATTGATGACCCAGAAGAAGATCACCACAAGGCTGGATACACCCAACAGGAACGTGACGATTTTGGTCGATTATTAGCTTCCGGATTTGTAGATACCTTTAGAGCACTTCACCCTTACCAAAGTGGTGCCTATACTTGGTGGAGTTACCGTTACGACGAGCGAGCCCAAAATCGTGGTTGGAGAATGGATTATTTCTTGGTTTCTAACTCAATTCAAGATGACGTTGCCGAGTCAAACATTCTTGGTGAGGTAACCGGCTCAGATCATGCTCCGATCCAATTAATTACTGATGGACTTAAGATTGATTAGAGGAGAATCGTTAAATGAATTTTGCGGCAATTGACTTTGAAACTGCTGCGGGCCAACGGGCTAGTGCTTGTTCGGTCGCATTAACGGTAGTAAGAAATAACGAAGTCGTTGATGAGTTTTACTCATTAATTAACCCCGAATGTGAGTTTAACTGGCGCAATATCAATGTTCATGGTATTCATGAAAAAGATGTAATTGACTCACCAACCTTTCCAGAGGTGTGGGATCAAATTAGCCCCCTCTTTGATAGAAATAAGCTGGTGATTGCCCACAACAATAATTTTGATAATAGTGTATTAAAAAAGAGTCTGGAAAGGTATGGTTTATCAAAACCACACTATCAGACTCTTGATACCGTTAAGACTTCCAAAAAGTTTTACCCTGGATTTGTTAACCATAAGTTAAACACGGTTAGCGAGAACTTAGGGATCGAATTAAAACACCATCATAATGCGCTAGATGACAGCTTAGCGTGTGCTAACATCTTAATTTATGAATACCAGCAGTTTGGTAAAAACGCCGTTAAACCGTTCGTCAAGTTAATATAAAAAGGCTGAGAATTTTTTCTCAGTCTTTTTTTACGTTCATTTTCATTTCAATAACATGATCGTTTTGATCACTAGTGATAAATCCTAATTTTTTGTACAATCGAAAAGCCCCTACATTGGACTTTAATACTGTTAATCGCAATTCATTAAGGTGACTAAAAGTGACCACCCAGTCAATGGCTTCCTGAATCAGATGGGTTCCAAGTCCAATGTCCTGATAATCAGCTAAAACGGCGACACCAAGTTCCCCAGCAGTCTCGTCAACCTGACTAACACTCAAGACTCCAATTAATTTCGTCCCAGCAACTGCCACTAAAATGATGTTAGTCCCAGTGGCATTCACCGCGTCAATGGCATCTGCTTCGGTTTCAGCGGTCAATTGATCAATCTGAACATCCGTCGTAAAGTTACTAGATTCTTGACTTAATCGTTTCATTAGCTCGATTAGTTCTTCGGAATCGTCCGATTTAGCAGCACGAATCGTAATTTCTTCATTATCCTTTGCCAAGCACTAAGTCTCCTGACTTTAAAATTGAATCAAAATGCTGTCCCTTAGCAGTCATTTCAATTGTCCGATCGTTATCCCCCAGATCATCATTTCTAGTAAATCTGATTCTCAAATACTGGTCGGGAAGTTCTTCCTCCGCAAACTTGGACCATTCAACGACGCTGACTCCATCACCGTTAAAATATTCATTCAGACCTAATTCGTCGGCTCCTCCCTCTTCAAGACGATAAACGTCCATGTGATAAAGGGGCAACCGTCCATTTTTGTATTCCCGAATAATGGTAAAAGTCGGACTTTTGATGTTTCGCTTAATTCCGAGACCTTTTCCAAGTCCTTTTGTGAAGGTGGTTTTTCCCGCGCCAAGGTCACCATCGAGTAAAATAACGTCTCCAGCTTTTAAATCCGGGGCGAGTTCTTCGCCTAATTTTTCGGTTTGATCGGGATTATCAACCTTAAATTTAATCAATTCAATCGCCTCAAATTAAAGTGCTTGAGTAGCCGTGATAATGGCTACCTTGTAAACATCCTCAGCATTGCATCCTCTCGATAAATCAGAAACTGGTTGATTCAATCCCTGAAGAATTGGCCCAATGGCTTCAAATCCACCTAAACGCTGGGCAATCTTGTAACCAATGTTTCCTGACTGAAGCTCTGGAAAGACAAAAACGGTTGCTTGACCAGCAACGTTTGAACCCGGTGCCTTACTCTTTGCAACCGCGGGAACAACCGCAGCATCAAATTGGAGTTCCCCATCAATTGGAGTATCTGGATCTAACTTTTGGGCAATCTTGGTTGCACTTTGAACTTTATCGACTTCTGGTCCCTTAGCTGAACCCTTGGTTGAAAAACTAAGTAAGGCAACTTTGGGATCGATATCAAACAACCGGGCTGTATGTGCACTTTCAACGGCAACTTCACCAAGTTGTTGATCATCAAGTTCAATGTTAATAGCACAATCTGCAAACAAGTAACGTGTGTCACCCTTTTGCATGACAAAAGCACCACTAATCAACTTCACACCTGGTTTAGTTTTAATAATCTGAAGTGCTGGACGAACCGTATCACCAGTTGGGTGAGCCGCACCGGATACCATTCCGTCAACGGTTCCCATGTATACCATCATCGTGCCAAAATAATTCGGATCTTTCAACCATTGCTGAGCTGTTTTTTCATCCGTTTTGCCATTACGCCGTGCAACAAGTGATCTAACCATCTCGTTGAACGTGTCAGAGTCAACGTTTTGGATATCAATGATGGTAATTCCGTCTAAATCATTTCCGTTTTCTTTAGCAACTTGTTTGATTTTGTGGGGATCACCCAATAACGTTGGTTCAACCAAATTATCTTTTTTAAGCCGACTAGTTGCTTCAATAATTCTTGGATCTTCCCCTTCAGGGAATACTAACTTAATGTTTTTATCGTTAATCTTTGCTTTCAAACTATCAAAAAGGTCCATAATTAACTCTCCTTATTAGTGGCAGTGACGTGTTCCGGTAATTTCCAGTTAATCGGCGTCTCACCCATGGCTTTTAGTGCTTCATTCGTCTTTGAAAACGGTTTTGAGCCAAAAAAGCCTCGATTCGCAGAAAGGGGACTGGGATGAGCCGACTGAATCACAATATTAGCGTCAGTATTAATCAACTTAATCTTATCCCTAGCAGCCCTTCCCCATAGGATGAAGACAACCGGTTCAGGACGCTTTGACAATTGTTCAATAGAATAATCAGTGAGTCTTTCCCATCCTTTGCCACGATGAGAAAAAGCCACTCCATCTTGAACGGTCAAAACGGAGTTTAACAACAATACCCCTTGTTCAGCCCAACTCTTTAGATAACCGTGATTAACTGGTTTAATGCCCAAATCACTTTGTAATTCCTTATAAATATTCTTTAAAGATGGTGGAACAGCTACGCCTGGCATTACCGAAAAACTAAGACCATTGGCTTGATTAGGACCATGATATGGATCTTGTCCCAGAATAACGACTTTCACCTTACTAAAGGGAGTCCACTCAAATGCCTGAAAAATATGGTGCATTTCTGGATAAATCGTCTTGTTATTATACTCTTCAACCAAAAAACGCCTTAACTTTTGATAATATGGTTTCTCAAATTCTGGCTCCAGAATCGGCCACCAGTCGTTATGAATAAACGGTTTCACTATTAACACCTCCAATTTATTCTACCATAAAATGTGAATTTTTAGGCAAGCAAAAAGAGAGTGCTATTGCACTCTCTTTTAATTAATAATGTTTCATAACGCGATCAATTTGCCGTTGGGTATCACGTTGCTTTATGGTTTCACGTTTATCATATTCACGCTTCCCCTTAGCAACCCCAATCAGCACCTTAGCGTAGCCATGTTTTAAATAAACTTTTAAGGGAACAATGGTAATTCCCTTAGTCAAAGTCGCTTCACCAAGTTTTTTGATCTCTTTTTTATGCAGCAACAACTTTCGATTACGCAATGGATCATGATTAAACTGGTTTCCTTGCGCATACTCACTGATGTGGACATTCATCAAATAAGCTTGTCCGTTTCTCACCTGCACGAATCCGTCCTTTAGATTCATACGGCGTTCTCTAACTGATTTAATCTCAGTTCCCGTTAGTGAGATGCCAGCTTCATAAGTATCAGAAATAAAGTAATCATGTCGGGCCTTTCGGTTAGTTGCCATTACGTTCTTTTCAGTTGGTTGATGCTTTTTTCTAGCCATGTTCCCATCCCCTATTTTTTGCGACTATTAGATGGTTTGGTTCTGATTTTAAACGAATGACCTTTTTTACCGTTCTTTCTACGATCTTGATTCTTATAACTCTGACGACGATTTTTCCCATCAGAATGTTTGCCACTGTGATGGTGCTTATCATTTTTATGTTCCTGTTTTGGGAGAAGTTCACTCAATGGAGCATCTTCTGGTTTAACGATCTCAAAGTCAACGGTCATCTGATCAACGTCGGCCGCAACACATTTAACCCGTAACGTTTGTCCAATCTTATAAGTTCTTCTGGTATTTCTACCAACAAGCGCCAAGTACTTTTCAACGTACTCATAGTAATCATCATTCATCTTGCTGATATGAATAAGACCTTCAACGGTGTTTGGAAGTTCAACGAACATTCCGAACTTCATCACTGAAGATACAACGGCATCGTATTCCTCACCAATATGTTGAGTCATGTACTCAGCCTTCATCATCGAATCAACGTCTCTTTCGGTGTCAACCCCGCGACGCTCAGTTTCTGAACAGTGAACCGCAACTTCTCCAACCTGGTCAGCATAAGTTTGTTTGGTAACATCATTAATCCCATTATCTTCATAATAATGAACTAAACGATGAACAAATAAATCAGGATAACGTCGAATTGGTGAAGTGAAATGGGTGTAGTATTTGGCACCTAATCCAAAGTGTCCAACACATTTATCACTATATTTGGCCTGTTGTAAACTTCTAAGCATCATTACTGATACCATTGTTTCTTCAGGAAGTCCGTGTACTTTACTTAAAATGTTCTGTAAAGTCTTGGGAGTTAAGTGATCTGGATCAGCCTTTACTTCAATTCCAAAGGCAGTTAGGAATTCAAAGAAGTCCTTAACTCGCGTTGGATCTGGCGTCTCATGGACACGATAAATGAACGGAACTTTAAGCCGATAGTAAGTTTCAGCAACAGTTTCGTTTGCAGCCAACATGAATGATTCAATCATTCGTTCAGCTAAACCTCTCGTTCTAAGTTTAATATCAACGGGTTTACCTTCTTTGTTCATGATGATTTCTGCTTCATCATCATCAAAGTCGATCGCCCCACGACGCTTTCTTTGCTTGTATAAAATTCGGTGTAACTCAGCCATGGTTTCAAACATTGGTACTAAATCATGGTATTCTTCTCTCGTTTTCTTATCATGTGATTCAAGAATATTATTGACAGCTGTATATGTCATTCGAGCCTTCGACTTCATAACACTCGGATGAATCCGCTTTTTGACAACTTTTCCTTGTGGATTAATCTCCATATCACAACTTAAACACAACCGTAACTGTCCCTCGTTTAACGAACAAATCCCGTTTGATAGACGACGAGGCAACATTGGAATAACTCGGTCGGTCAAATAAACTGAGGTTCCACGTTTATACGCCTCACGATCAAGTAGTGTTCCTTGTTTAACGTAATGACTAACGTCAGCGATGTGAACCCCTAAATGATAATTGCCATTTGGTAATTTCCATGCCGTGACGGCATCATCCAAATCTTTGGATGATTCTCCATCAATGGTAACTAACGTCTGACCGGTAATATCTTCTCGTCCTTTGGTTTCCTCAGGCAAAACATGGTCCGGAATAGCATCTGCTTCTTCTAGAACATCTTCTGGAAATTGGGAAGGAACATCATGAGCATAGACAACCTGTAAGATATCAATCCCAGGGTCATCAACACTTCCAATTACTTGTTTCACAATTCCAACCATGTAATCCGGATGCTCGTTACTTGGATATTCCGTAATATCAGCAGTAACCACTTCTCCTGGAGTAGGATGAAGACCAGCATCTACCACGTAGAACTTGAATCCTGCTAATTTTTTGTCTTTTAAAACAACCTGACCAAGATAACCATGATCATCATCAGTCTTACGAAATTCACCAACCACATGAGTGTAATGATGTTCTAAAATACTAACCACTTTAGCTTGTGGTCCCCGATCAGAATCTTTCTCACCTGGCTTAGTAATCTGAATCTCAACCTTATCCAGGTTCATCGCATGCATCGTTTCATCAGGTGCGACAAAGGCATCAGGTAATTCATCATCATATCTAACAAAGCCAAATCCCTTTGGATTAGAGTGGAAAATCCCCTCTAGCTTCAACTCACTTGGATTAACCTTAAAATCACCGTTTTCAGTAACCACAACGGCACGGTCTCGTTCCAGTGAAGCGAGCTCTGAAACGATTAATTTGAAAGCTGATGATCCATGATAATTCAAATCATCAGCTAATTTTTCGACACTATAACTTTGATCAGGATGTGATTGTAACTCCTGCTCAATTTCATTTTTTAACTTATTATCTTGCAATATATTTTCCTCTACAATCCAATTGACTTATACGTCAATTATAAATCTCATTCTTTAATAAACGCTAGTAATCCGCTTTAAATGCAAAAACCCCCTGTTTAACAGGAGGTTTTTTATTAATGTGATGAAATCCACATTAGAATTAATGCGATACCAAAGAAAAAGATTCCTAGTACCACAGTCACTTTTTGCATAAATGCCTCAAAGCCCCTCGGCTTGGACTCAGAGGAAGAATCGTTTGCACCACCAGAGAGTGATGACATTGCATCATTATTTTTAGAAGGTTGCATTAAAACTGCACCAATAATGAGAATACTAACGATCCATAATAATATCATCAAAAGATTATTCAAAAAAATGCCTCCTACCCATCAGCTAAACAGGCTTATCAATACTTTAATTAGTTTAGCATAAACTAGGAGTTATTTCCAGTCCATCATTATTTCTCAGTTCGATTGGTCCTAATATACAAAATCGAACTGAACAGCAAAATTACCATTCCAATCAGTGAAAGAAGTTTGCTGGTGCGTTCCCCGGTTTGAGGTAACCTTTTAGCAGGTTGGCGATTCGTATGGGTTCTGTTTACCCCATGTTTACTTCTTCTCACGTGAACCGTTGCCATTGGATCGTGGTTCGCATCTAGGTGCATAGCGTGATGAGTGAAATTACGTCGATTATACTTGCTCATTCCGTTTTCATTTGGCATTTGAACAGGACGACTCCCAGATCTTTTTTTACCACGTAACAACACTGGATTCATCCCATTTTCAAGTACCTTCTTCGCGGGTTCATGCTGATCTTTCTGCTCCTTACTACTCTGACTGATACGTTTTGCCATTGGCTCATTGTGATTCCCAGCTATCTTTTTATCTGGGGTAGTTCTACCTGATTCATGAGGTCGGTTATCTGGCAGAGGCAGATCTTGAGAATGAGCGGTCTTTTTAGTCGGTTCATCCGGTACGATTGGTTTACGATTATCAGCCGGTTCAACTGGACGATCGTGCTTATGATCATTGGATGGAACTATTCCACCAGAATCTGGATGATCGTTACTTGGAATTGGTTTAATCGGAATGTGAGGTGACGGAATCGGCAAATCTTCGTCTTTATTGTAGTTAAAAACGACCACGTCACTTCCCACATAGATTGGTGAAATACTTTTATCTAAATGAAACCCAGGAATTAGTGGCGCTTTGATATCAGCTCGACTTTTGACGTTCACTCTGGCAATGTCAAAGGCATACGATGAATCCTTTTTTCCATCTTTATTTACCCAATGTTTATGAGCGGTAATGGTGTACTCGCTTGCCCTCACATTTGGCGTAAAAATCCTAAGTGATAACCCAACTGTAATCGCAATTAATGCTAAAAATAATGAAAATTGTTTTGTAATATTCATGTTTCTCCTCCTCTTTCTGTGATTAAATACGAGGAAGGTTTACGAACTCACGAAATTTATGTAAAAAAAACACCTTCATAACGAAGGTGTTTTTAAATCAATTATTTTTTGATGATTGCTTCTTTTGCTTCTGGGCTCAAGTTGTAGAATGAGTTAATTCCCTTGTACACAGCAACTGATCCTAATTGATCTTCAATTCTCATCAATTGATTGTACTTAGCAATTCTTTCACCACGACTCATTGAACCAGTCTTGATTTGACCAGTGTTTAAAGCAACAACTAAGTCTGAAATAGTGGTATCTTCAGTTTCACCAGAACGGTGAGAAATAATTGCAGTGTAACTAGCTTCCTTAGCCATGTTAACGGCATTAACAGTTTCAGTTAAAGTACCGATTTGGTTAAGTTTAATCAAGATTGAGTTAGCAACGTTCATCTTGATACCCTTTGACAAGTACTCAGTGTTAGTAACGAACAAATCATCACCAACGATTTGAACTTTCTTACCTAAGCGCTTAGTAGCCATTTGCCAATCTTCCCATTCGTTTTCATCTAATGGGTCTTCGATTGAAATGATTGGGTATTTTTCAACGATGCTGTCAAGCAAAGTGATGAATTCATCAGCATTGTATGATTTACCGTCACCAACCAAGTTGTACTTCTTAGTGTCGGCATTGTAGAATTCTGAAGCGGCACAGTCAAAGGCAATTGAAATGTCCTTACCTGGCTTGTATCCAGCACGCTTGATTGCTTCAACTAAGATTTCAAATGGCTCTTCGTTATTCTTCAAATCAGGTGCAAATCCACCTTCATCACCAACAGCAGTTGAGTATCCACGTTCTGCTAAGATTGCTTTCAAGTTATGGAATGTTTCTGATCCCATTCGAACAGCTTCTCTAAATGATTTTGCACCAATTGGCATAATCATGAATTCTTGGAAATCAACCTTGTTGTTAGCATGCTTACCACCATTGATAACGTTCATCATTGGAGTTGGAAGAACATGTGCATCGAAACCACCTAAGTAGTTATATAATGGAACGCCAAGTTCGTCAGCTGCAGCTCTAGCAGCAGCAATTGAAACGGCTAAGATTGCGTTAGCACCTAACTTAGCCTTGTTTGGAGTGCCATCAAGTTTGATCATAGCTTGGTCAATACCTAATTGATCAGTTACATCGAAACCAACGATTTGTTTGGCAATAATGTTATTAACGTTGCTAACAGCTTTAGTAACACCCTTACCCATATATCTATTTTTGTCTCCGTCACGAAGTTCTACGGCTTCGTGTTCACCAGTTGAGGCACCAGATGGGACGATTCCACGGCCCATTGCACCGTCTTCTGTGTAAACTTCAGCTTCAACAGTTGGATTTCCACGTGAATCCAATACTTCGCGAGCATAAATATCAGAAATAATTGACATGTTATCTCTCCTTAGTGAATTTGTTACCTATATTTAAAGGTCAACTTAATTCTATTAGTTTAGGCTTTAACTTGCAATCATAATAACTAATTATTTTGCAAATCTTGGTAATTCGCAAGCTCCAAAAATTCTTTTGGTTCAAGACTACTTTTACCGGCTAAAATCCCGTCAATATCAATTTGTTTCATAAGCGAGATGATGTTATTTGGGTCCACACTTCCACCATATAAGATTCGAATCTGGTTAGCAATATCATCCGAGTAAATGTCAGCTAAAGTTTGTCTAATTAGGTAACATCCCTCTTCCGCTTCGGTAGTTGAAGCACTATGACCGGTCCCGATTGCCCAACTTGGTTCATAGGCAATAACGACCTTTAAAGCGTCTTTTTCGGAAACACCCTTTAAACCAGCGGTAACCTGGTTAACTACCCAGTGGATTCGATCACCAGTCTCAAGTCGTCCCATCGTTTCATCACAACATAATATCGGTTTCATATTGTTATTTAAAACCGCATGAACCTTCTTATTAATGATGTCATTAGTCTCGTTAAAGTAACGACGTCTTTCAGAATGACCAACGATCACGTACGGGATTCCCATCTGACTGAGAGCTTTAGGACTAACTTCTCCAGTATAAGCACCCTCATTTTTGTAAAAGCAATTTTCAGCTGTTACGTGCAATGGACTCGATCCGTTGGCTTTAAGCATTGATTCAAGAAATAACGGTGAAGCTGCAAGAGCTGTTTCAACGTTTTTAGGATCTGGTATTTTATCTTTGATATCAATCACAAATTGAACTGCTTCATCTAAAGACAAGTTCATTTTCCAGTTCCCACCAATAAAGGGAATACGCATGATACTTCTCCTCTCATAATTCATCTTCACCTACATTTTAGCCGAAAGAGAAGCAATAAGCTAGAAAATTGATACAAACAAAAAAGTCACCGATTAAATCGGTGACTTTTAAATTACTTTTTATCAGAAATTGATGCAATCCCTGGAAGAGTCTTACCTTCAAGATATTCAAGCGAAGCTCCCCCACCAGTTGAGATATGGGTAAGCTTATCAGCCACACCTAATTCCTTAACAGCAGCAGTTGAGTCTCCACCACCAACGATGGTAGTAGCATCAGTTAATGTACCCAAGAATTTACCAATTGCCAAGGTTCCCTTAGCAAACTTAGGAAATTCAAAAACACCCATTGGTCCGTTCCAAACAACGGTCTTGGCGTCCTTTAAAACGTCTTCGAATAATTTAATACTCTTAGGACCAATGTCAAGACCCATCATGCCGTCTGGAATTCCACCATCAACGACTTCAGCCTTTGCATCATTTGAAAACTTGTCGGCTACCACTGAGTCAACAGGTAAGACGATCTTGTCTCCACCTTTTTTGAGGATATCTTTAGCAACATCAATCTTATCTTTTTCAACAAGTGAATTACCAACTGGGATTCCCTTAGCGGCATAGAATGTATAGGTCATTCCACCACCGATAATAATCTTATCAGCCTTGTCCAACAAGTGATCGATCACACCAATTTTGTCGGAAACTTTAGCACCACCAAGAATTGCGATAAATGGATGCTTTGGATTATCAACAGCGTTACCTAAAAACTTAATTTCTTTTTCCATCAAGTATCCGGCAGCAACTGGCTTACCAGCCTTTTCCATTGCTTTAGCGATCCCAACGTTTGAAGCGTGTTCTCTATGAGCAGTCCCAAACGCATCATTAATGAATTCATCACCAAGTGAAGCCCAGTATTCCCCTAACTTAGGGTCATTACCAGATTCACGTTTAACATTCTTACCATTAACAACATCTTCATAACGAGTATTTTGTACCAAAAGGACTTGGCCGTCAGACATGTTGTCAATTGCCTCTTCAAGCTGCGGACCTTCAGTAACAGGAACAAATGTAACTGGTTTGCCAAGCAATTCAGCTAATTTTTCTGCAACTGGACGAAGTGATAAACCAGGTTTATCATCTTCTGTTTTAATTCTGCCTAAATGAGAGAATAAGATTGCTTTACCACCATGATCAATTACGTACTTGATTGTTGGAAGAGCAGCAACGATTCTGTTGTCATCACCAATTTTACCGTCCTTAATTGGAACGTTAAAATCAACACGCATCAGAACTTTTTTACCTTGAACATCTAAATCATCAACGATTACTTTTGCCATCGTGATTGCCTCCAGTGTTAGTTATATTTTATAAAGGAAAAGACGGAAGAGATTTCCCTCCTCCGCCTTTTCAAAGTTGCAATCTAAAATTATAGAGTAGCAAATTTCAACAAGGTACGAACCATGTTGCAAGTGAAGCCCCATTCGTTATCGTACCAAGCAACAGTTTTAACTAATTGAGTGTCACCACTTTGGGTGATTTCAGTTTGACCTGGATCAAATACTGATCCGTGTGAGTCATCGATAACGTCGGTTGAAACCATGTAGTCATCAGCGTAACCAAAGGCATCGTTTGCATGACTCTTCATAGCATCGTTAACTTCTTCAGCAGTAACGTTCTTGTCTAAGACAGCTACTAATTCAGTTAATGAACCATCAGCTACGGCAACACGTTGTGCGTGACCTTTAAGGACACCATCAAGTTCTGGAATAACCAAACCGATAGCTTTAGCAGCACCACTTGAGTGAGGTACAGTGTTAATAGCTGCGGCACGGTTGTTTTGTAACTTAGCGCTACGTGGACCATCTTGAAGTGCTTGTGAAGCAGTGTAAGCATGGACAGTAGTCATAGTACCTAACTTAACGCCAAAGTCTTTGTTCAACCAGTAAGCCATAGGTGCTAAACAACTAGTGGTACATGAACCAGCAGAAACAATCTTGTCTTCTGAAGTCAAATCATCCATGTTAACACCAGGAACAACAGTAGTCATTTGACCAGCAGGTGCTGAAATCAAGACACGCTTTGCACCAGCATCAAGGTGAGCTTGTGCTTTTTCTTTTGATGTGTAGAAACCGGTACATTCAAGTACGAAGTCAACACCATCATTTTTAACCCAAGGAATGTTCTTTGCGTCACGTTCTGCATAAACTGGGATACGAGTACCATTAACGATAATTGCATCTTCAGTAGCTGAAACGTCACCGTCAAAGCGACCATGAACTGAGTCATATTTTAGTAGGTAAGCTAACATTGAAGGGGTAGTTAAATCATTAATTGCTACAACTTCGATATCACTTGAATTCAATTCAAGGATACGTCTGAATGCTAGACGACCAATTCTTCCGAAACCATTAAGACCAATTTTTGTAGTCATAATATGCTTCCTCCTTTTGGAATAATCAAATTTTAATACATTCACATCTTAACACTTTTGCCAAATCATGTCAGTGATTAAAAACACCAAATGACAAGCTACAAGCGATAAAATTGTGACAATGAATTCGAAATTCATTACCAGAAATAGTATAGCAAAAACAAACCCCATTTGTAATTAAAAACCATTATTATCTTGAGTTTTTTCCTCTAATCTACTATATTTAATATTGTGTTGCGCGTGTAGTGTAATGGATAGCACGTAAGATTCCGGTTCTTGAGATGACGGTTCGATTCCGTCCATGCGCATAAAGCAGTGAGAGAGTCTCGCTCACTGCTTTTAATTTCTTTCAATTGACCATTACCGTTATAATAGAGGTTAAGTCGAACTGTAGGAACTTATATATGAAATTAAACGCAAACCTTAAAAAATATCGAAAACAAAATCAATTAACTCAAGCAGAAGTTGCCAATAAAATTAACGTTTCAAGAAAAACCATTTCAGCGTGGGAAAATGGTAGAAGTAAGCCTGATCAAAATGCGATAAGCAACCTTGCTACCCTTTATCAAGTTCCAGTCAGTAACCTGACCGGTAACAACCCTGAAAATAGCCACAAACCAAAATTAAGTTTTAGACAAAAGATGATCCGTATAAAACGGTATGGTTATATCTCAAAGTATGCTTACTTTTTTGAGCTGGTCTTACTCGTAATTGGGATAATATTATTTATTGTGCCCTTTAATTTACGTGACCTTTGGTTAATCCCCCTCTTCGTGATTGACATTTGCATCATTATTCTCTATGAGAAGAACTGGAAAACCATTACACAAGACAAACCTTTAATGAAAAAGGTCGAGATTTTATCTCCGATATTATGGGTAGTAATCTTTATAATTGGTTGTGTTATCAATCTTGATGCCATGCTTAGTCATGATTTAATGATGAAAGTCGGAACCATTATTGGTATAATTATGTTTTCATTTACATTAAGTATTGGCTTGATTCTTGGAATCTTGTTTCCGTTAAAGCGGATGACGGTTAAGCGTTCGTCTAAAAATTAATTAGACAGTTCCGGCTAACCAGGGCTGTTCTGTAAGCAATGTAACCCATAATGTAACCGTTAAATAGACAAATTTATTAATATTTTATTGAGACTAGCCATACATAGCTAGCCTTTTGTGTGCGAACAACTTAAGATAGTTAATGGAGTTTGGTTAGCAGAAATAATCAATTTAATAAGCAATTGAAAAGGAGAGGATACTATGTGTGGATTTACTGGTTATATTAACCAAAATAATATCCCGAAGGATACTATCAAAAGCATGGCTAAAAGAATTAAACACCGTGGACCAGATGATGATGGTTTCTTCCAAAATGATGAAATCTCAATGGGTTTTCGTCGTTTATCAATCATTGACTTAGCCAATGGTCATCAACCAATGTTTGGTGATAATGATACCGACGTTTTAACCTTTAATGGTGAGATTTATAATTATAAAGATTTACAAAAAGAATTAATTGCAGTAGGTCAAAAATTTGATACTGACTGTGATTCAGAAGTTTTAATTCGCGGATACGAAGCATGGGGTCCGAAAAAATTACTTTCAAAGCTTCGCGGAATGTTTGCATTTACAATCTACGATTCAAAGAAACACCAAGTCTTCGGAGCTCGAGACCACTTTGGTATCAAACCACTCTACTACTATGATGATGGAACGAACTTCATGTGGGGATCCGAAATCAAAGCCTTTTTGGCAAACCCTAATTTTAAAAAGGAACTGAATACCAAATTATTACCAGTTCACTTAAGTTTTGAATTCATCCCATCATCAGAAACAATGTTTAAAAACGTTTATAAGGTGATGCCAGGACAGTATTTCATCTATAAAGATGGTAAAACTACCACTGACACATACTACAAGTACAACTACGATCACATTGATAATTCGCAAACCATTGATGGGGACGCTAAAAAGATCGAAGGATTAGTTGATGACAGTGTTAAGGCGCACATGGCGTCTGACGTTCCTTTGGGTAGTTTTCTCTCAAGCGGTGTCGATTCCAGTTATGTGCTCAATGAAGCCGCTAAGATTAAACCCATGCAATCATTTTCACTTGGGTTTAACGGTTCTAAGTACAGTGAATTAAAATGGTCAACTAAGTTTGCAAAAGAAATTGGACAAAAGAACACGGCCACCACAATTGATGGTGAGGATTACTTCGATTTCCTTCCTACTATGATGTACTACATGGACGAACCACTGTCTAATCCTTCTGCTCCACAACTTTACTACCTGTCACATAGTGCTAGAAAAGACCTAATTGTTTCATTATCCGGTGAAGGTGCTGATGAATTCTTTGGCGGATACAATACGTACCTTGAAGCTTTTACCTTTGAGAAGTACCAAAAGATGGTACCAAAGTTTGTTAGAACCGCTCTCGGTAAAATCGCCTCATCACTCCCACGTTTTCACGGTCGTCGTTTCTTAATCCGTGGTGCTCAACCGTTGTATGAACGATACTATCGGGTTAACTACGTGTTTGACGAACACGATCGTGAGCGCGTCTTAAAAGATAAATCACTTAACTTCGATACTGGTCAGTACACTAAGCATATCTTTGATGAAGTGGCTGGCAAGGACGAAGTAACGCAGGAACAGTACTTTGACATTAACACCTGGTTACCCTTTGATATCCTGCAAAAGGCTGACCGGATGAGCATGGCTAACAGTCTTGAAGTTCGAACTCCACTAGTTGACAAAGACGTAGCAGAATTCGCCAAAACGATGCCAACTAAAACTCGAATTTCATTTGATAAAGACGGCAATCCAATCACTAAGGTGGCCTTTCGAAAAGCGGCTTCCTCGCAAGTACCAAAGGTCGTTGCCGACAAAGAAAAACTAGGTTTCCCATCCCCAATCGCACAATGGATCAAAGAACCCAAATACCATGATAAAATCGAAACAGCATTTCATTCCGATATTGCCCAAAAGTTCTTTAATGTGGACGAATTAGACCGCATCCTGAAAGAACACATGGAAGGTAAATCCAGCATGCAAAAGATCTTTACCATCTATACTTTCATTCTTTGGTATGGTGTTTACTTCCCAGAAGACACTAAGATGAACTACAATAAAGAAGTTGATTTACACAAATACTCACGTGAATCAATCGCATAATTATCATCAAGCAAAGTTTTTGACCTTTGTTGACCTTTAATGTAGAATGATTTTTATAACTTGATATAATTTGAAATTATCAAAGGAGGAGTATGGATATGAATTTAGTTCCAACTGTCATCGAAAACTCACCACAAGGTGAACGTGCATATGACATTTACTCACGTCTTCTAAAAGACCGAATCATTATGTTATCCGGTGAAATCCAGGATGATATGGCTAACGCAATTATTGCTCAACTATTGTTCTTGGATGCTCAAGACTCTGACAAAGATATCTACTTGTACATCAACTCACCAGGTGGTGTTATCACTTCTGGAATGGCAATCTACGATACGATGAACTTCATCCACGCCGATGTTCAAACCATCGTAATGGGGATGGCAGCATCAATGGCCAGTGTCTTGGCTTCATCTGGTGCCAAAGGAAAGCGCTTTGCATTGCCACATGCTCAAATCATGATTCACCAACCATCTGGTGGTGCTCAAGGTCAACAAACTGAAATCGAAATCGCCGCAAAAGAAATTTTGCGTGCTCGTAAGATGATTAATGAATTACTTGCCGAAAATTCCGGTCAACCCCTTGAAAGAGTTAACCGTGATACTGAACGAGACAATTATCTTACTGCTGACGAAGCAGTCGATTACGGTTTGATTGATGGTATCATGAAAAACAGTTCTGACAAAAAATAATTAGTTTCTGTTTATAACAAAAGCAGCAATTAGAATAATTCTAATTGCTGCTTTTTTGTTCGTTTCATTAGGCATTATCGGAACGTAATTGAGTTGCAAACTCATTAATCTTGCGTAATCGATGATTCACGCCGGACTTAGAAATCGGTCCTCCTGGAACCAAATCACCTAACTCCTTTAAACTCACTTCTTGATGCTTCATGCGAACCTCGGCAACGTCTCGAAGCTTTGGTGGCAACTTTTTAAGTCCCACGGTTTCTTTTATAAACTGAATGTTTTCAATTTGCCTAGTTGATGCATTGGCTACCTTGTTCATATTGGCATTTTCACAGTTTACAAGTCGGTTAACGGAATTCCGCATGTCTCTAACAATTCGAATGTCCTCGAATTTTAACATAGAATTAGTAGCCCCAATTAGTTGCAGAAAATCCGCAATCTTTTCAGCTTCTTTCAGGTACGCAATACACCCGCTTCGTCTCGTGGTAGTTTTAGCGCCCAAATGATAACGATTCATCATCTCCGCAATCATTTCGTTATGATTCTCATACGTTGAATAAATTTCAAGGTGATACCGAGATGTTTCTGGATTATTAACGGATCCCCCCGCTAGGAATGCACCACGTAAGTAAGAACGAACCTGCCCATCATCTTTAAGTAACTCTAATGGCACCCGTTCAATAATCTTGTTTCCATCCAAAATGCCCAAATCATCCAAGATTGCTCTTACATGATGATTCAAACGCACCACGTATAGATTGTTCTTTTTTAGTTTCATCTTTTTTCGAACCAGAACTTCTCCTTCAACGTGATAAAACTGAAGTAAAAGTTGATACAGTCGTCTAGCAATTGCTGGATTTTCGGACTGAACATCTAACACCAGGTGTTTTTCGGATATTTTAAGTGTTCCATTCATTCGAATTAATGCCATCAGTTCTGCTTTTGCGTTAGCTCGATGGACTTCTAGGTTAGTTAATTCTTTTTTGACGTCACTAGCATATGACATCTAATCATCCCCTAATGGCGAATTTTAGGTTGTCCTAATAAACGAATCAGTTCATCGGACACTAGTAATCCATTATGAAAAGCTCCGTGGTCTCTTAATTCAAGAAAATCAGAAGAGATTACCCGACAACCTTGTTTCTTTAAACCCTTAAAATCAGATTTCACTGGTTGAGCTTCATCACCCCAGCGTTGATGATCAATATAACTCGCTGGGACTTTTTTATTGTTAACCAAAACGGTATCGATAAAATTAGTTTTCAAATGACGATTTAAAACCTGGACATGATCAGCGTCAGTGAAATTATCGGTTTCACCCTTCTGAGTCATGATATTACAAATATAAACAACTTCCGCATCGGTCTCAGTAACCGCTTTGCCAACATTATCAACCATCAGATTGGGTAAGATACTGGTAAACAAGCTTCCCGGTCCCAAAACAATTTGGTCAGCGTTCATGATCGCATTGATCACACTTGGAACTGCCTCTGGCTTCTTATTGCCATCAGTAGATTCAACCCACACTTTTTTAATCATTTTGTCAGAATTGGTAATTTCAGATTCTCCAGACATGGTCGTCCCGTCGGAAAACTCAGCGTGTAGTTCTAGACTTTCATCACACACCGGATACACATGCCCATCGACCTTCATAATGTCGGTCAATTTTTGGATGGCATCAAAAAAGCCGCCGCTCATTTCAGAAAGCGCCGCAATTACTAAATTGCCAATGGCATGCCCAGCAAGAAACTTGTCGGAAGATTCGAAGCGATACTGAAAGATATCCAAATCAATCTGAGGCAACGTCGAAAGTGCCACTATAACATTGCGAATATCTCCCGGTGGCAAAACATTAATATAGTTTCTAAGGATCCCTGATGATCCCCCATCATCAGCCACCGTGACAACGGCGGTAATATCAACATCACGCTTTTTTAAACTTTTTAAAATTACAGGTAACCCGGTTCCTCCGCCAATTACAACCATTTTAGGACGTCCGATTCTTTTACCTACTTTATCGATCATTTATTTAACCCCTTTGTGACGGTTAATGTCCCTATGGGTAACATTAACTGGATATCCAAGTTGATCCTTGATATCCTTAGCCAATCGTTCAACCATTGCAACCGAACGATGTTGACCGCCAGTACAACCGATTGCCATGGTGACAGTCGATTTTCCTTCTTTTTTAAATTTAGGTAACGTAAATTTAACGAGGTCAAAGACTTTTTTATAAAATTCATTAGCTTCATCTTGGTTCATAACGTAGTCATAAACATCTGGATCTTTTCCAGTCTTACTTCTTAACTTAACCACATAAAATGGATTCTTTAAGAAACGCACATCCAAAATAATGTCAGCATCGATTGGAAGACCATATTTAAATCCAAACGACATCAATTCCACGTGAAATGGCTCTGAATGAGAGAGCTTAAACTTATGAATGATTTCCTCACGTAATTCCTGTGGGGTTAAATCACTTGTATTAATAACAAGATCAGCAGAGTCTTTGACCCTTTTCATTAATTTTCGTTCTTTTTCAATTCCATCAACTACCCGCCCTTTTCGTGCTAAGGGATGGGTTCTCCGGCTTTCTTTATATCGAGACACTAATTTTTCGTCAGAGGCATCAAGAAAAATCACCTGATCCTCAGTGTCTTTGTCGTTAGACATATTAACCAAGGTATCAACAATTTCGCGGTATGAGGCTGGAGCCCTTAAATCAATTACTAAAGCAACCTTCTTAATTTCACTAGAAGTGTGAACCAATTCCATGAACTTCGGAATTAAAGAAGGTGGGATATTATCAACGCAAAAGTATCCTAAATCTTCACATGTTTGCATGGCCAGTGTTTTACCTGCTCCACTCATGCCCGTGATAATCACAAATTGTTCGTTATCTGCCATTTTGACGCCTCCAAACTCTTATAAGTATAACATACCGGGTGTGTCATTTATATAGTCTCAAGATGATTCAAAAAGAGAGTTAATGAATACTCATTAAACTCCCTTTTGTTTCTCAATGTATTGATTAACTGTATCTGGTTGAACCCCAGGAAAAGCATCCTCAATGCTCTGATTTTCATACTCTTTTTTTAGTTGCTCACCGCGCTGAATTCCAAAATTCATTAATGAGCGATTCTCAGCATATTTCATTAGTTTTGCGGATGGTGTCAAGTTTGGATTATCAACTTTATTTCTAGCGGCCTCATTAGCTTGAACTAGCTCTGGTTTTAAATCATTAGGAGCATGTTCAATTAATTCATCAAGCTGATCCAAGACCCGATAAGTCTTACTCTGTAAAGATGGTGGTAACGGAGCAGTTGGATGTTGTAAAGCGACCCGATTATTTTGATCTTTTGCTTCATTTAAACTTTCGTCAGTCCATTTCTGAGGATTAACAATCCCGTCAACTATTATAAGATGGATGAAATTTAAAGTTTTTAAATTAATCTCTAAAAAGTCAAATGGATCAAGATCAAGGGTCCGAAGTTCAAGATAGTCGAATCCCTCTTCCTTAACAGAATTAATCCCATCTTTAGCCTTCAAGCGCACCGGACCATAAAACTCACTCTCGGAAAATAATTTGTGGGAATTAACCTCATGCTGCAAGTTGTTTACGTATTGACTCAAACTAGCGTAAGAAACATGGATATTATCCAAGTTTTCGTATCCGTATTGACTGGAACGTAAAGAACGGACTGGGACAATCTTTTTTTCAGCACCGAATAAGTGATCTTCTGGATTTTCTGATAGCGGGCTTGCCCCAAAAAGGTACGTTAAAAGCCAACGATATCCTACCAATTGTTGAGCAATTTGAAACAACAGCTCTGACTGTGCCCTTTTCCGACTATCAATGGAATAATTTCGTTGAAAAATCTCAATAATTTGAGCACTGGGTGAATAGTTAAAATGAATACCACACATGATTTGACGAAAAATTCCGTAGCGTCTCACGAGCCATTTGCGATAATCATCCATCCAAAAGCGCTTAAACGTCTTTCTTACAAAATTAACATCATCTTCATCAAGTTTGGGTGGCATCGACATCGGCCAAATAATCTCACTTGGTTCTAGTGTTCCATGAAGAATAGACTGAAGTGATCGCATTTGTAGGAGCACTCCTTTGGTGGTCGTGTGTTTATCCGTAACCAATTCTTCCATACACTCAGCAAAGTCAGTCTGAAAGTGGGTTTTCCCTCGTCGATCACCTAGTTCACGTCTGTGAGCGTAGCGAGAGAGACTGTCATGATTCAGATCAACCCGATCCTCCTCGATCTCGATGCCAAACGAACCAGCAAAAAGTTCGTTTGATGAGTTAACAAATTTTGCTTTGCTTCCCATTTTTATCCCTCCAAACCTGTTGATAATTTCACGATTAGTTGATAGGTGAAATTTCCAATAGTTTACACCGCTCATGTGATACGTCAATAGAATTTAATAAACTAATTTCATTTCCGTCACGATTACTACTTTTACCATCCATAAAATTTGAAACTTGAATAAATAAAAATACATTTCGACTGCAAAAGGATCACTTTTGTGGCAAAATGAAACTGTATATATTAGGAGGGAATTGAGATCATGATTGAAAAATATTTAATTGGAACTTACACCATTAATGCTAGCCAGGGGATCTACCAAATCGAGTTAGATACCGACAAAAAAAGATTACAAAACACTCAATTAGTAGCCGAGATTGGGAGTCCTACATATCTTGCTGAGTCAAAAGCCCACAAGATCTACGCCGTTGATCGTAATATGGACGAACCAGAACTCCGTGGTGGAGTAGCAACTTTCGATGGTAAAACCATCCCCGCTAAAGAAATGCAGGAATGCATCGAAAAAGGTACTTCAGCCGCCTTTGTTTCCATTGACGAAAGACGCCAATTTGTCTTTACCGCCAACTACCACATGGGACACGCCAGCGTTTACAAAATCCAAGCAGATGGCACTTTAAAGCTTACCGATCGTGCCCAAGATAATGGAATTCCTGGGCCACTTCCTGAGCAGGCCGACGGGCCACACCCTCATTATGCCAATCTAACTCCTGATAATCGACTGGTAGTGTGTGACCTTGGTCTTGACCGCGTCTACCTCTATGATGTTTCTGATCAAGGTAAATTAAACTTAGTCAGCGAAGTCAACGCTCACCCTGGCTTTGGACCACGAAACATTACTTTTGTTCCAGGAACTGGCAAGGGTTACCTTGTTGGTGAACTAAGCAGTAAAGTTGCTGTGATTGACTACAACGAAGAGGCTGGATTATTCACGGTTCAACAAATTGTTTCAACCATTCCTGACGATTGGGAAAGTCACAACGGTGCTGCTGGAATCAAAGTTTCAAAGGACAACCGCTTTGTCTATGTCTCAAACCGTGGTAACGATTCAATTGCGGTCTTTAAGATTAAACCAAATGGTGATTTAAAACGAATTCAATTGATTTCAAGTGAAGGTGAGTTCCCTCGCGACTTTAACTTTAGTGCCGATGAATCAATGTTTATCGTTGCTAACCAAAACAGTGACAATGCTACTCTTTACTCACGAGACGCCGATACCGGAAAATTAACTTTGATTCAAAAAGATTTCGAAGTTCCTGAAGGTACCTGTGTGGTTCGACGTGAAAACGTTGACTAATAATTTGTCATTAAAAAACATTTTATTAATTTATGAAGTGCTCTGTAATTTTTAGACATTAATAGGCTCCAAAATGGTTAGGTAAAAACTAACTGATTTGGAGCTTTTTATTATGACTAAATATTTTTTTAACATTAAAGCAAACATTTCAGGTAAGAAAAAAGACTCACACAGATTAAATATCGGTATGAGTCCTTGAAAGTATGAATTTATAAAAAGGCTAACACCCAAAATGGATGTTAGCCTTTAAACTTATTAATCTCGCTTAATCTTTAAATCACAAACTGACTTACTTGGTTTCTTTCCGGTCTTTAAACCATTTCCCTAAGCCAAAGAAGCTGAGAAGTGACAGAAGCATGGTTCCGATTAGGCTTAAGAAGCTATCAGAATTTTGACCAGTTTGTGGTAACGTCGTCTTCTTTTCAGACTTTTTAGCTGGTTTGGCTGCTGGAACTTGCTTTGCTTGTGGTTTAGCTGGTTGAGCCGGTGCTTTAGCAGGAGTTTGTGGGGCCTGCTTAGCCTTCGGAGCTTCCGGTTGTGCGGCCGGAACTTCCTTTGGTGCACTTGGCTTAGTTGGTTCCGGTTGTACTGAAGGTTTCTCTGGTTTGTTTGGAGTTACCGGAGTTTCTGGTTCAGCATTCTTCACATAATGAATTGGGGTATCTTTCCCTAAATCATTGTGATCGATCGGATATGGTGTGCCAGGGACCAACTTGTTCCCGTTCTTATCAACTGGAGTGTATCCAGGAATGTCAGGGATAAGTGGATTACCAGCATCACTTGGGTTGTTGGGATCATTTGGATAAACGATCGGGTTACTTCCCGGAACATCAGGAACTAAGTGACCTAAGGCATAGTAGACAACGGTTACTTCAGAGTCGTTGGAATCAGCGTTAACGGTTGCTTGTCCAACTGAAGCAGTGTTGGTGTAGTAACCATTGATAACTGGCGAGTTAACCCCACTCAA
This sequence comes from Fructilactobacillus sp. X3R2C1, assembly GCF_059901235.1. NCBI lineage: Bacteria > Bacillati > Bacillota > Bacilli > Lactobacillales > Lactobacillaceae > Fructilactobacillus > Fructilactobacillus sp. X3R2C1. Next base: position 1,425 of record NZ_JBWXVA010000005.1, on the reverse strand, counting down.
GACGTCACTCTTAGTCGTCCATGCACTGTAAGTTACCTGACCAGTAACTTGATCAAACGTTGCCGTTCTAGTAAAGGTCGTTGATTGAACCACATCATCAGCTAACTTGTTACCATTCTTATCAACGTAGTGAATGGTTCTAGTAACGTTCTTAGTTAGGTCGGACTTGCTGGTTCCGTCAGGATACTTCGGTCCCGTTGGGTTGTTTGGATCCACTGGTTGTCCTGGAGTTCCTGGATTGTCTGGCGTAACTTCTTTACTCTTGTGTTTGAGCACAACCGTGAAGGTTGGGCCATCAGTATTAAAGGTAAAGCCATCCGCAGGGTATCCGTCGGATACTAATTCATATCCTTGCGCTTCTAACTTAGCAATTTCATCTTTCGTACTGTAGTCAGCCTTGCTACCAAACTTACCGTTAACGGTATCACTAGTGATAAGGGCATTGCCTTTATCCTGGTCAACGTAGTTAATGTGAACGACTTCATCGTTAGCATTGTAGGTAACCGTGACACTTGAATCTGGCGTGTCAGCCGTGGCAGTTTGTGAACCAACACTTGCCTTATCTGGAGTGTATCCCGTAATGGTTGGGGAAACAATTGAACCGAAGACAGCGTTCGTTGACGTCCAGTTACTGTAAGTTACCTTACCCGTTACTTCATCAAAGGTGGCCGTTCTGTTGAACGTAACGGTTTCGATGCGGTCTTCTGAAGCCTTGCTACCGTCAGCATATACATAATGCACGGTTCTAGTGATGGTCTTGGTCAAGTCAGTCTTGCTAGTACCATCTGGATACTTTGGTCCAGTTGGGTTGTTTGGATCAACTGGTTGTCCTGGGTTTCCTGGATTATCCGGAGTAACTTCCTTGGTCTTGTGTTTCAAAACAACCTTGAAAGTTGGGTTATCAGTATTGAAGGTGTAACCATCACCTGGGAAGCCATCGGATACAAGTTCATATCCTTGGGCTTCTAGTTTAGCGATTTCTTCCTTCGTACTGTAGTCCGACTTAGAACCGAATTTCCCGTTCAAGCCATCAGTATGAATAACCTCGTTACCATTGTCTTGATCGATGTACTCAACTTGAGCCTTTTCATCGTTGGCATTGTAGGTAACGGTAACACTAGAATTCGTTGTGTCAGGTCCAATTGTTTCGGAACCAACACTTGCCTTATCTGGGGTGTATCCCGTAATTTCAGGTGAATTGATTTCACCAAAGACTGCGTTCGTTGAAGTCCAGTTACTGTAAGTTACCTTGCCGGTAACTTCATCAAAGGTGGCAGTTCTGTTGAACGTAACTGTTTCAACTTTATCATCGGAAGCTTTACTACCGTCAGCATAGACATAATGCACGGTTCTGGTAATGTTCTTAGTCAGGTCATTTACACCAGTTCCATTAGGATAATGAGGTCCATCTGGATTATTTGGATC
>NZ_JBWXVA010000059.1:0-253 GCF_059901235.1 Fructilactobacillus sp. X3R2C1 | reverse complement strand
GTGATGTCTGGTGCTTCAATTGCGGGTGCGGCGCGTAGTCCCCGACGCCTTGCACCCCGCTGCGCCCCGGCAGCAGAATCGACACTACCTCAAAATTTGACGCGGCGCACAGTTTTTCGTGACAGCTGCAAGACAGAGATCAGTACGCGAAAGTATGGATGTGCGCCTGCATGGCGTAGCCATGGCCCCGGCCGCCGAAGCGGCAACGCGTTCGTTCCCCGTCGTTGAAGGACAACGGTGTCCAGTGCTATGA
>NZ_JBWXVA010000058.1:0-253 GCF_059901235.1 Fructilactobacillus sp. X3R2C1 | reverse complement strand
ATCCGGGCGCGCCGGGCGCGCCTTCGTCGGGAACAGGAAGGGAAGGGGAGCGGGGTCAGCGGCGGCCGCTGAACAGGCGCAGGACGGCCAGCACGGCCACCGCACCCACTACCGCACCGAGGAAACCGGCCGGCTCACCGGGGGCGTACCAGCCCATGTACTGGCCGAACCAGCCTGCCACCAAGGCGCCAATGATGCCCAGCACGATGGTCAGCAGGCAGCCCATGCGGTTGTTTCCGGGCATGAAGAAACG
>NZ_JBWXVA010000057.1:0-253 GCF_059901235.1 Fructilactobacillus sp. X3R2C1 | reverse complement strand
CGGCCGTACCGACGTGAAGCAGCAGGACCGCCGCGCCAAGTCGAAGATCGACAACACGCACTTCGGCGCCTACGCCAGCCACACCTGGGGCGGCTTCGGCCTGCGCGGCGGCGTGGCCTGGAGCAAGCACGAGGTGAAGAGCAGACGCGATGTGGCCTTCGCGGGCTTCAGCGACAGCCTGAGCGCACGCTACGACGCCCGCACGCGTCAGGCCTTCATCGAAGCCGGCTACCGTTTCGGTGATCCGGAAGCC
>NZ_JBWXVA010000056.1:0-254 GCF_059901235.1 Fructilactobacillus sp. X3R2C1 | reverse complement strand
GCTCGAATCCCTGTGGGAGCGGGCTTGCCCCGCGAACACGGGCGAAGCCCGTGCCATTCACCTCGCTGCTTGTTTCGCGGGCACGCCCGCTCCCACAGCGACCGCGTATGCTTTCATAGTCGCTGCGACAATATTGCAGTCACATTAACGTGACTTTCCCGTACCAACCCTACGTCAAGACTTTGATTCAGGGCACTCCTGCCCCTGAACCTGGTGATGCCAGCGCACCGTGCTGCGCATTTCCGGACTTCCAC
>NZ_JBWXVA010000055.1:0-254 GCF_059901235.1 Fructilactobacillus sp. X3R2C1 | reverse complement strand
CCTCCAGAAACGGGTAGCGGCTGGCCAGTTCGTCGAGGCTGTCGATCACCGGCTGATACGGCATGGCTTCGTCCTGGGCAACCCGCAGCAGGGCTTCCTGGCCACGCATCAGCGCGAGCGCCCGGCCATCCAGGCGTTCGCACTGACGCAACAGTTCACGGGCATCTTCCAGCAAGGCCGTACCGTTTTCGGTCAGCCTGGGCTGGCGGCCGCTGCTGCGCTCGAACAAGGTGACGCCAAGGTCGGTTTCCAGC
>NZ_JBWXVA010000054.1:0-255 GCF_059901235.1 Fructilactobacillus sp. X3R2C1 | reverse complement strand
ATATTGCTATTGATATGAGGGTGGTTTAGCTATTTTCAATTAGCTAAATCACCAAATTGCAGCTGTAATGCACTTAACACCGTTAAAGCGGCAGTTTCTGTGCGTAGTACGCGTGGTCCAATGCGGATATCAACAAAGTTTTGTTGTTTGGTTTGAGCAATTTCTTCATCAGTAAAGCCACCTTCAGGACCCACTAAAAATCGCACTCCAGCACTGGGTACTTGGATTGTTTTGATGCTGTGCTCGGCGCGAGGG
>NZ_JBWXVA010000053.1:0-256 GCF_059901235.1 Fructilactobacillus sp. X3R2C1 | reverse complement strand
ATGACAAAGTAACTTCGCAAACCACCTACAATCAGCAGATAGAGCCATTCACGCATATAAAAAATATTCGTCCCGCCCAGCACACCTCGCACGAATAACTCCACCAGGTTGGAGGAAAAATCTATACCGGTGATGATACCACCAAGCAATAGCGGGGGAATTTCATGAAAACGGTGTTTGAGCTTGCTTAGCCCATAGGCAAAGACCACATAGTATAAACCTGCTCCAAGGTTATCTTGCATGCTCTCTAGTACGG
>NZ_JBWXVA010000052.1:0-256 GCF_059901235.1 Fructilactobacillus sp. X3R2C1 | reverse complement strand
CCTTGGCCTTGATCGCCGCCATTGGCCCGGCGGTGCCGCCACCGATGACGATGATGTCGTAGTCCTGGGTCTGGATGCTCATGCCTTGCCCCCCTTCTGACGGTCAATGCGCAGGCGGTACTGGAAGGCATCGCCGCGGTAGTAAAGGTGTTCGAAGTCCAGTGGCGTGCCGTCGGCAGCATGGGTCAGGCGCTCGATGCGCATGATCGGGGAGCCTTCTTCAACATCCAGGGCCTGAGTCAGGTCGCTGTCGGCC
>NZ_JBWXVA010000051.1:0-257 GCF_059901235.1 Fructilactobacillus sp. X3R2C1 | reverse complement strand
CCCTTGAATCACAACCGCTGGGGTCGACCAACACCGTCGAAACGTCAAAACCGTGGTCCTTCAGCCCCAGGGTAATACCTGTAAAACTTGCACCAGTGCCGGCGCAGCCGACAAACAGGATTTCCCGCCCAGCCCCGACGTTGGTCAATTGCACGGCCAGTTCGCTGGCCGTCTGGTAACGATGGGCTTCAATGCCCACCGGGTTGTTGAATTGATCGGTATAGAAATAGGACTTGCCCAGCGCGACCTGGTTATCC
>NZ_JBWXVA010000050.1:0-259 GCF_059901235.1 Fructilactobacillus sp. X3R2C1 | reverse complement strand
CTTGGAGCGCCGCGGTCGCCGTGGCGACCGTCTGGTAGAGCGCCGTCTCACCCGAGGCCTTGAGCCGGTCCACCGCCTTCGCGGCCGCGCTGAGGTCGTCGTTCCACTCGGCCACGGAAGTCACCTTGTCCGAGAACGCGAGAATCTTCACACTCGTGTCGGGGCGGGCCTTGAGCGCGGTCAGCATCTGGGTGGCGGCGGCCTTCATATCCCTGAGCGCCGGCCACATGGAACCGGAGATGTCCAGGGCGATCACCAC